>NZ_JBIDFK010000005.1:0-198321 GCF_046635725.1 Gilliamella sp. CG22 | reverse complement strand
CACTACGCTTATTAAAATACGCCCGCATCAAAATAACTGGCACTGAAGTCAGAGCGAAAGTACATCATAAAATTGAAACGGTAGAGGTTGAATTAGATGAGGTTAATTGGAATAATGTTGCTGAAACGAGGACGACGCATACAGGAAGTGAAGCTGGAGATTATCTTAATAACTTTAAACCTTCTTCTACACCTGCTGAATTAATTCAACAACAAGCAGGTAAAGGTACTCAAGTAACAATCAATACTGAACATATTTTAAATGATGAGATAAAAACTTATGCAAATGGTACTAAGGTTGGTACTGGTGGGCATTATTTAAAAGATCCGAATATTAAAGTAGATAAGTGGACAGGTGCAGCAGATGCTAATGGTGTCACAAAAGGATATATATCAGTCAGAGATCCTGAAACCGGGAAATGGTATAAAAAACAAGCTGAAACAACCTTTTTTCCTGAGCATTGGTCTAAACGACAAACTGAAATGGAAATTAAAAGTGCTTTTGAAAATTCAAAACCCAATCCTGATAATAAAGAAATGTGGCAAGGGACATCTTTAAGTGGTATAGAAATGGAAGGCTTTTATAAAAAACCGAATGGCACAGGTGCTACAGCATGGCCATTTTATCAAGGAGTTAAGAAATAATGTTAAATAAAAAAATAATATTTAGTTGGAGCAAAACATTTGGTATGTTCCGTCCATCAGGTTGTTTTTCTGATGAGAATATAAGATATAGACCAAAACAAGGCTATGGTATTATCGCATTAGCATCTTGGTTATCATCAGATCTTCAATGTTCTATTAACTCTGTTAATATCTGGATTAGTAACTTGATTGATTTGGAAAATAGCCCTGCGCCTGACGGTATGTTCGGTGTTGGCAATGCGTTTTGGGTTTTGATTACTGGAAATTATGTTTTTATAGGTACTGAATACGTCGAAGAACAACAAGTCATTATGACCAAAGAACAACTTTTATATGTGTTAGAGCAATATAAAGCTTTCTTAGAAGGAGATTATAACGATCCCAATAATCCACCCGATCCTATTGATGTTGAGTTTATTGCAGAAGGGCAAGAAGCGATCGATATCTACAATGGATTGCCAAATTCTCATCTTGTTCCTTACGCTTGTTAAAAAACATCCCACCTAATCCGTGGGAAGTCTTTTTAATGTTCCTAAATCTACATGCATGTTTAATTATTAACTTGCTATGATAATCTTCAACTATACCTGTTGAATTAATTCAGCAACAAGTTGGTAAAGGTACTCAAGTAACAATCAATACTGAACATATTTTAAATGGTGAAATAAAAACTTATGCAAATGGGTTCATGATTGGTACAGGTGGCATTATTTAAAAGATCCGAATATTAAAGTTGATAAGTGGACAGGTGCAGCAGATGCTAATGGTGTGAAAACAGGATACATATCGGTCAGAGATCCTTTAACTGGGAAATGGTATAAAAAACAAGCTGAAACAACCTTTTTTCCTGAGCATTGGTCTAAACGACAAACTGAAATGGAAATTAAAAGAGCTTTTGAAAATTCAAGTCCTCATACTGATCCACGAAAAAAAGAAATGTGGCAAGGGACATCCTCTGGTGGATTGAAAATGGAAGGTTATTATAAAAAACCAGATGGAACAGGAGCAACGGCTTGGTCTATTTATGAAGGAGTTAAAAAGTAATGTTAAAAAAGAAATTGTATTTTATATGGTATGAAGGAAAGTATATTCTTTCTGGAACATCTGAAGATGAAAATATTAGAAATACGCCAAGACAAGGTTATGGAATCTGTGAGATAGCTGCTTGGTTGGCGACAGATCTTCCTACAGGGATCAACTCTGTCAATATTTGGATAAATAATCTTACCGATTTAGAGCATAGCCGAGCACCCGATGGTATGTTTGGTGTTGGTAATGCTCATTGGGTTTTAATTACTGGTGATTATGTTTTTATAGGTACCGAATACGTTGAACAACAACAAGTTCTTATTAATAAGAAGCAGCTTTTATATGTTTTAGAAAAATACAAGGCTTGCCTAGAATGTATTTATAAAGACCCATATATTCCACCTGAACCAATAGATGTTGAGCTTGTAGCTGAAGGGCAAGAAGCGATCGATATCTATAATGGATTGCCAAATTCTCATTTGGTTCCTTACGCTTGTTAAAAAACATCCCACCTAATCCGTGGGAAGTCTTTTTAATGTTCCTAAATCTACATGCATGTTTAATTATTAACTTGCTATGATAATCTTCAACTATACCTGTTGAATTAATTCAGCAACAAGTTGGTAAAGGTACTCAAGTAACAATCAATACTGAACATATTTTAAATGGTGAAATAAAAACTTATGCAAATGGGTTCATGATTGGTACAAGTGGCATTATTTTGTTGATGTCTACGCCCGATCAAGTAGCTTTATTTTACGAAATCCCTGCAAACGCTTCCTGTAATCCATTTTGTTCGCATGCGAACAGTATATAGGGAACATAGTTTAGATCACCTACTGGTATTAGCTGTATCGAGGTTTATCCCTATGTGTATAGGGAACACTTTAATACAATTGTTTCCGCATTTTCAACAATCGGTTTATCCCTATGTGTATAGGGAACACTTAAAGACAGCCATCGCCTCAATACCTGCAAGCGGTTTATCCCTATGTGTATAGGGAACACATTGTGGTGTTAACGTTTTTTGCGCAGTTCACCGGTTTATCCCTATGTGTATAGGGAACACTTGGACAAGTGGTGCGTACTGGTGTTTCACAACGGTTTATCCCTATGTGTATAGGGAACACCGGTTTAGATATGCCTAAAATTTGTACTCACTAGGTTTATCCCTATGTGTATAGGGAACACTCTAATTATAACCTATTGTTTATTAATTAAAATAGGGAGGTGTAAAATTCTACCGATTTTTTGTTGTTTTTTTAGGCGATTTAGTTTAATACACATTATGGATGTAATTTTATAATTATCATATAGTTACTTACAATCATGCAGTTTTTTTAGCGGAAACTCTTTTGCAATTTTTACTGCGCACCGAGCAATTCTTGTTAACAAGATAACATGTTACTTTTTCGCTAGATGATTTTAACGAACGACTTTATATTGATCTTACCTTTAGCTTCTTATTTAATTCGGCTTTATGCCGAATGTTATAACCATTAATTCGCAGACTGACGTTATAACAATAGTTAGAAGTTTTATAACAGAAGAAATAATTAGGAGTTTGAACAAAGCGTTAATTTTTAGATCTTTGAAAATGATGGCTATCCCTATTCATTTAAGGAACACGATAATTTTAAAGATAGCCCTATTTGAGGGGGAACGATTTATCCCTATGTGCATAGGAAACACGCACATCTAAGAATTTCGGCGTTTAATTCTATTCGGTTTATCCCTACGTGTATATAGGGAACACCGCCTGAGCCTCGCTTAGATTTTCTTTTAGCCACGGTTTATCCCTGTGTATACAGGGAACACATTTATGGGTTGCGGTTAGAAGCATTTCAATGCGGTTTATCCCTGTATATACAGGGAACACGACCACTGTCTCAAAACTGTCTCTGAGTTCGTCGGTTTATCCCTGTGTATACAGGGAACACATTTTTTGTTTTATTGATGCCAATTTGTTTACCGGTTTATCCCTGTGTATACAGGGAACACGGATGGCTGGACGGTCTGAGTGCAGACAATGATCGGTTTATCCCTGTGTATACAGGGAACACGCATTTCTTTTGCTAGTTTCCAGAACGCCATCTGGTTTATCCCTGTGTATACAGGGAACACCTTTTTCGGGCATGCGGTGAACAACATACGGGCGGTTTATCCCTGTGTATACAGGGAACACGTCACGAAACAACGTATAACAATCGGTAACCCCGGTTTATCCCTGTGTATACAGGGAACACAGCAATGAGATACATAATGCATGATAAAAATGCGGTTTATCCCTGTGTATACAGGGAACACTAATTATAACCTATTGTTTATTAATTAAAATAGGAGGGTGTAAAATTCTACCAACTTTTTTGCTGCTTTTTTAAGCGATTGAAATTCTGATGGAGTTTGACAAAATTTATAATATTATCAATTTATTAAGCAATATTAGTAAAGAAATTTGTGCAATATTTATACTTGCCATGCGCTTATGTACCGACGCTATTTTGGATCATTGCATAACAGATCGTTATGTTAATTAGCTCTATTGGACTAAGCAGATTTTACTAAAAAACTCACTCATTATTTATTCCTCTGTCCTATCCCAATGGGTTTTATGTGCAAATCCCATTAAATTATTGGTCATTTTAATTCGTTGTAATTTAAGTGACCAAATTGGCGCTTTAATCATTCTGGCAAAAGGGAATTTTCGATAATAGTGTGAGTAAGCTTGGGTGGCATCGTGCCCCTCTAATTGCGATGCGATGGCTTGAAATTGAATACCTTGGATTTTTGCAACGGTCTTTGGTGCTATGCTTATTGTACCCGCCACGTGTGAATGGGTTAACATCGCATTACCATGAATTGTTTTCACGTCAGAAAGGATATAAAGACACATGGAATCTTCATTAAAAACATAAAAAGCATTACACGCCCAAAGTTGATGATCAGGCAGAATCATACTAAGTGATAACACATGGTGTTTGTTAATAAATTCAAGGATTTTTTTATTGGGCTGCATATTTAATGAAAGTTAAACTCGATTAAGATGGTGTATTGTTTAAATGCATATCTTCACCCCAACGAGGTAATGCAGAAATATCGATATCAAACAGGTCTAACGCTCTGGCTACACTATGAGTTATCATATCATCAATACTATCAATACGTTGATACAGTGCCGGCACAGGTGGAAATATCACCCCACCCATTGAAGTGACAGCCTCCATATTTTTAATATGTCCTAAATGTAAAGGTGCTTCACGTACCATTAAGACTAAACGGCGACGTTCTTTTAAAACTACATCGGCAGCCCGAGTTAGCAAATTATCCGATAAACTGTTAGCAATTGCAGACAAACTACGCATTGAGCACGGTGCAACTAACATGCCCATTGTTTTATAAGAACCACTTGCTATAGCTGCCCCGATATTATTAATAGAATAAACCTTGTCGGCAAGCGCCTCTATCTGTTTGATGCTCATATTGGGAACTTCGTAAGAACAGGTCATGTGAGCAGCTTTAGAGATTACCAAATGAGTTTCAATATCCAATGGTTTTAAAAGCGTTAACGCTTTTATGCCATAAGCAAACCCCGTTGCGCCACTGATTCCTATAATGATACGCTTTGCTGTCATGTTAATTCCTATAGTATTTTGAATACAAACAACATCGGTTGACATTGATATGTTCAAAATAAGATGATTCCAATTTTTTCATTCGATAAATTAAGACGTTATGCATGAGTAAATCTTATCACTTTTCATTGATAGCGAATTGAACAAAAAAGCTATCAAGTGAAAAAGATCGATTATGATCAATTCATCACAACACATCATACCTATATCGAATTTAGCTTTCAAGCAAGGGAAAGCTTATATAAAAATTGAGAACAAAAAAGAATAAATTTATTTAATAAAATTAATCGTTTTAATAAAACGATATTGCATCAAGTTTAGGATTTAGATATTAGCGACATAAATACAACATTACAGATGAAATGTGATGAATTAAGATAAAATGCGCTAACTACGCCTAATTTAATAGGCTTAGGCGTAGTATACTTTCAGTTATTCCTTAGCCATTGGCTGTTCAACCACTTTGGTTTCTTGATTACCTTGAATTGCTTGGATTTGTTGAGCATATTTGGCGACAGCATCTTTACCGGATAACAGACTATAAGTTAACGTAAATTCGGTACTTTGTCCCGGCTCTAACTGGCGTACCCGTTTTTGTTCACGTTCAATAGTCACAGGATAGGCAAAACTGGTTCCCGGTTCTAAACCAGTAACATAACCTTGCTTAAGTGTATCGGTATTTTTCCACAAAGAAAGAACAGGAAGTTCTTTGGTATTAAAAGCAATACCCGTGCCTTTATCCCCTGCTTTATTCGTTAACATAACTTGCGTTTTACCATTAGCATCGGCATACGGATAAACGTTAAATACCATTTCGTCAAAACCTTTGGTTGGCCCTAGATAAGTTTGCCATGTTTTTAACCCATCTTTAGCATAATCGTTAAATGGCGAGATTTCTCGGACTGGTGCAACAAATTGAGCACCCTCTTCCAAAATTGGCGTACCGTAATTGCTATGATAAATGATTTGGAAATCTTTCGTGTAATCACCTTTATTGGTCACAACATCATGTACCGTAAACTCTTTACTACCTGGTACGTAACTTATTGATGCCCACGTTTCAAGATTGCTCTTTTTGAATGTGTTTTCTTTTATTAAACCTTTAACCGTGATTGTGTAAGGTGCTTTATCTAAAACTTCGACGACTAATTTTGAAACCGGAGTGTTTTGAGCTCGCCCATGCAATGTATACATCATTCCGTCTGCTTGCACTGCATGACCTGTCCATTCAAAACCACAACGCACCATCATTTCGTTAAAACCATCCAACCAACCCAGCCCTGCACGGCTTTCAAGATTTATAAATTTCGGGTGAACAATTTCGTCAACTGGTGAATCCCACCCCATTCTAATACCGTCACCAACAACTGAAATAATTCCCAGTCCACGAGTCGGACTTAATTTTATGGTAAAATCATTACTGTTGATTGTTAATAACTCGCTTCCTTGTTGTTTTCCACCTTTAAGGACAGTATTTGCAATAAAAAATTTTTCGGCGTTTATCCCTAAATCTTTATTGGAGATAGACCAATTTCCTTTTGCTACATCTTTCTCGGTATCAATTAGCACAAATTCTTTAGCATTAGCCGTCATGGTTGTAAAACATGCTAATACTGTAAGTGAAATGATTTTAACTTTCATGTTAATTCCTCATAATTTATTAAAACAACTAAACTGAATCGCTTCAGTCAATATGGCATAAAACGAGATAAATCAACAAAAAGAAAATATCAAAAATGAGAGATTATTCACACTTTTTAAACAGAAAAAATATCAATAATCTTATGAGTTATAATGAAATGATTTTATTTAACCACAATTAACGATTGGGTCTAACCTGTCCTGCTTTCCAATGTTTACGGCAAACAGAATGAAACTCGCTATCACCTAAATGTATAGAGTTACCAAACTTAACAATCTTACCATCTTTACCTTCTAGCAAATTCATTGTTGCTTTTTTTCCACACCAACAAACGGTTTTAAGCTCTCTAAAATTATCTGCGATTTCAAGTAATGTTTTTGAGCCTTCAAAAAGATGTCCCATATAATCTGTTTTTAATCCAAAAAACATCATTGGTACTCCATACTCATCACAAACATCAGATAATTTCCAGATTGTATTTCGGGATAAAAACTGACTTTCGTCGATCAGTATACAGGCATAATCATTTTGTTTAATTAATTCAATTATCTCATCAACACTATTATCATCAAGCTGTAGCGCTTTTTTGCGTAATCCTAAACGTGATACAATTTCTACAGCAGAATCACGCGTATCGACAGACGATTTAAGTAGCAATGTTTGCATATTATTACTTAAATAATTATGGTCGATTTGTAATAATTCAGTTGATTTACCCGCATTCATGACGGCATAAATATAATAAATTTTCGACAAAATAAGGCCTCAAAATAAATTAATAAAGAAACAGAATAATTTAGAAAATAAAAAAGGTAAGTTATCAAACCTACCTTTTATCATTATAATGAAATAAAAACTATTTTGCTTTGCCTTGATTTGCAACAGCTGCTTGTTTGGCGGCAATTTCATCAGCATTACCTAAATAGTAATGTTTGATCACTTTCATATTATCATCAAATTCATATACTAAAGGCACACCCGTTGGAATGTTAAGATCAATAATATCATCATCACTGATATTATCTAAATGTTTAACTAAAGCACGTAAAGAGTTACCATGAGCAGCAATAATAACACGCTCGCCTCTTGCTACACGTGGTGCAATCGTTGATTCCCAGTAAGGCAGAACACGTTTGATTGTTAATGCTAAGCTTTCTGTTAATGGTAATTCTGATTCAGGCAATTTGCTGTAACGTGAATCATGTCCCGGAAAACGCTCATCTGATTTTTCTAATGCAGGTGGGGTAATAGCAAAACCACGACGCCACAATTTTACTTGCTCATCACCATATTTTGCAGCAGTTTCCGCTTTATTTAAACCTTGAAGTGCACCATAGTGACGCTCATTTAATTTCCAACTTTTTTCAACAGGCAACCATGCTTGATCCACTTCATCTAAAACATGCCATAATGTATGAATAGCACGTTTTAACACTGAGGTATACGCATAATCAAATTCGAAACCTTCTTTTTTAAGTAATTGACCTGCTTCTGCTGCTTCTTTATTACCTTTATCAGATAAATCAACATCAGTCCAACCACAAAAACGGTTTTCTTGATTCCAAACACTTTCTCCATGTCGAATAAGAACTAATTTTTTTACTGCCATGAATATAACTCCTTTGTTACGTAAAATAAATTTGATGTATCTTGTTATCAACAGGAATACATGATTTTAATCATGTATGCCGATTGTATTTCAATAAACGTTTTTAAACTATACACATTATTTTGGTAAATATTTTGCAGGATCAACGGATTGCGCTTTATAACGAATCTCAAAATGTAGTCTAACTGATGAAGTTCCTGTTGCGCCCATTGTTGCAATTTGCTCACCGGCTCGAACTGTTTGTTGTTCCTTAACTAAGATTGACTGATTATGCGCATAAGCTGTCAAATAATCATCATTATGTTTAACAATAATTAAATTACCGTATCCCGGTAACGCATTACCAGAATAAACCACTCGACCATCAGCCGCAGCGACAACTTTATCACCTAACGATCCTGAAATATCAATCCCTTTACTTGCGTTAGAAAACTTTTCAATAATCTTACCATTAGCTGGCCATTGCCATGAAATATTAGCAACCGTGGCTGTTGCGCCTCCTAAATTGGAACGACTTTGATCCGATGAATTAGAACTACTTGGAACAGATGTAATAGTATTACTTTGAACAGATTGAATGGTGCTGCCTTGATCAGATGAACGGCTTGATGAAGTACCATTTGAATTATCTTTGATCGTCACAACTTTTTGGGTAACGTTATTTTTAGTTTCAACAACCGTTGTTCCAAAACTGACATCCAAAACTTGACCTACATTAACGGCGAAAGGTTCTTTAATATTATTTTTTGCGGCTAATGATCGATAATCATTACCCGTTACCCAAGCAATATAAAATAAGGTATCTCCACGTTTGACAGTATAAGTATCCCCCTTATAGCCACCTTTAGGAATATCATCATAATTACGATTATACACAATACGTTCATTCGTTGTTGCAACGCTTTGACCAGACGAGCTGGAAGATTGCACAGTTGAACTAGAGCTTGATGACGATTTAGGATAAGTAGAGTTCGATATTCGGTTACCCGTCGAAATATTTGTCGGTGGTCTGCTATAAACAGACGGATTTGAACTCCCGGAAGAATCTGAAATATCTACAATTGTAGCAGGGTTTGTTTGAGTACACGCAGCAATCAGCAAACTTAAACTACTTAATGTGAGAATTTTTTTCACTTTAATACCTTTCATTCGTTAATCTTATTTTGGTAGAAATTGCCCATGATTATACATTTTAACGTTTTTACCGTAAAAAGCTATTATCTTTAAAATATTCATGCTAATTTGATCATGGTCGAAGAATGATGATGAGTACTTAATTAAAGACAAACTCACGCCATAAATCCAATAAGCTGTATAAAAATGAATGCCCTTTCTGACAAGAAATTTAACACCACTATACCATTAGTGAATCAACAAGCAAACTTGCTTATCAACTAAGATTAAATATTCAAAATGCAATTTTACAATGGGTATAAAATGATAAAAACTGAAATTGTTTTGAACGCAATGAGTATATACAATAAAATAGGTTTTCGTATAGTATATTTGTGGTATTTTTTTCAAAATTAAAATGTGACCAAATCTAATGACTTTATATATTGTAGCCACCCCAATTGGAAACTTAAACGATATCACGCTTCGCGCAATTGAGATCCTTAAAAAGGTTGATTTAGTTGCTGCCGAAGACACTCGCCACAGTGGATTACTGTTGCAACATTTGGGAATCAAAGCCAAACTTTTTGCACTGCACGATCACAACGAGCAAGAAAAATCTCAGCTATTAATTGAAAAGCTCAAGTCTGGCGTATCGATAGCATTAATATCTGATGCAGGAACTCCCTTAATAAATGATCCAGGCTATCATTTAGTGAAAGCTTGCCGTGAAAATGAGATTAACGTTGTTCCTATTCCTGGTGCTTGCGCAGCGATTGCAGCCTTATCGGTTGCAGGACTACCGTCTGATAAATTCAGCTATGAAGGTTTTTTACCCGCTAAAAGTAAAGCTCGTCAGGACTATTTAATGACACTGGTGAATGAAACACGAACGATGATATTTTATGAATCAACACATCGTTTACTTGATACCTTGCATGATATGCAAACTGTATTTGGCGCAGACAAACAAATCGTATTAGCCAAAGAGCTAACAAAAACATGGGAAACGATTGTCAGCTATCCGGTGACTCAATTAATTAATTGGCTAAATGAAGATATTGCCCGTCAAAAAGGGGAGTTTGTTTTAATTGTTGAAGGTCATACTAAAACTGACACGGATATCGATCCCAATGTCATTCACACATTAAAGTTATTAACCAAAGAGCTTCCATTAAAAAAAGCGGCTGCAATCACCGCCGAAATATACGGACTTAAAAAGAACCAACTTTATCAAATTGGATTGAGTTTGGAATAATGAAAGCATCAATCAACTAACAATTAATAGCTATTGAGCTAAAACAAACTTACTAGCTAAATAGTAAGAAAGCGTTAACCTCGAATAAAATTAGACAGTAAAACATCGATAAGAACATTGGCACAAATAGTGCGAATTAGTATATAATTAGCCACTATTTTTAAGTAATTTAATGATAAAAGGTAACAAACAGTATGGGATTCAAATGTGGGATCGTCGGACTACCAAATGTTGGTAAGTCAACACTTTTTAACGCACTAACTAAAGCAGGCATTGAGGCGGCTAACTTTCCGTTTTGTACAATCGAGCCAAACACTGGTGTAGTGCCAATGCCCGATCCTCGTCTCGATCAGCTTGCTGAAATTGTCAAACCACAACGCACTTTACCAACCACAATGGAATTTGTGGATATTGCTGGATTAGTGAAAGGTGCATCAAAAGGTGAAGGGCTTGGAAACCAGTTTTTAGCCAATATCCGTGAAACCGAAGCAATTGGTCATGTCGTACGATGCTTTGAAAATGAAAACATCATTCACGTAGCAGGTAAAATTGACCCTGCCGAAGATATTGAAATTATTAACACCGAGCTAGCGTTAGCAGACCTTGAAGCTTGTGAACGTGCTATGACTCGACTACAAAAACGAGCAAAAGGCGGTGACAAGGATGCCAAGTTTGAACTTGAAATTCTAGAAAAATGTCTACCCCACTTAGAACAAGGTAAAAAATTATTACTATTGGATTTAAGCAAAGAAGAGCTAAACGCAATAAAGTATCTTAGCTTCTTAACCTTAAAACCAACCATGTATATTGCTAATGTTAACGAAGACGGTTTTGAAAATAACCCTTATTTAGATAAAGTGAAAGCCATTGCAGAAGCAGAAAAAGCGGTCGTTGTGCCTGTCTGTGCTGCCATTGAAGCGGAACTTTCAGAACTTGATGATGCCGACCGAGATGAATTTATGCAAGACTTAGGATTAACTGAACCGGGGTTAAATCGTGTCATACGTGCAGGTTATAAATTACTTAATTTACAAACCTATTTTACCGCAGGTGTGAAAGAAGTACGGGCATGGACAATATCCGTTGGTGATACCGCACCGCAAGCGGCTGGAAAAATCCACACTGATTTTGAAAAAGGCTTTATCCGAGCGCAAACTATCGCATTTGATGACTTTATCAAATACGGAGGTGAACAAGGGGCAAAAGAAGCAGGTAAAATGCGTTCTGAAGGTAAAGACTACATCGTCCAAGACGGCGACATTATGAACTTTTTATTTAATGTCTAATATTAACGTATGATGAAATACATTAACGTCACCACAAGGTGGCGTTAACGTTTAACGATAAAAAACACGATAACCAAAGCCTAAATCATTAAACAATAATCAAAACACATCGAGTCGATCCATTGAAACGCAAATAACCATGTTAATAAACATTAACACTATCGATAAAATGGATGCATCAACTAGGTAAGGAAAAACTATGTTACTGACTTTCGACCAAGCAAAACAAAAAATATTGCAAGCTTGCACCACCGTAAAATCACTTGAACACGAAACAGTATCATTAAATGATGCACTCGACCGAATTACCGCTGTACCCATTATATCCCCCATTAACGTCCCTCGTTTTGATAATTCGGCAATGGATGGTTATGCTGTCAGATTAGCTGATATTGAAAAATCAAGAACCTTACCGGTTTCTAAGACTGTTTATGCAGGTGATGATATCGGTGATCTTAACTGGGCAATTGGCAGTTGTTTACGAATTATGACAGGTGCGCCTGTTCCTAATGATGCTGATGCGGTTGTTATGCAAGAACATACACAAGTAAAAGGTCAACACATTACTTTTCTTAAAGATATTAAAGCTGGGGATAATATTCGCCGAATCGGTGAAGATATCAAAAAAGATGCAGTCACAGTTGCCAAAGGTCAACGCTTATCAATTCCTACTTTATCGACATTAGCAACGCTTGGCATTCATCAAGTTTGCGTGTATAAAACATTAAACGTTGCTATCTTTTCAACCGGCAACGAACTAACGCCAATTGGTCAACCGTTAACCGACAATGGTGCTATTTATGACAGTAATGGTTTCACATTAAAACAGCTATTAACAAAACTGAATTGCCAAATGATCGACCTAGGTATTATTCCTGATGATCCTAACCAAATTAAACAAGCTTTAATGACAGCCTCAACCCAAGCTGATTTAATCATTACCAGTGGTGGGGTATCGGTAGGCGATGCTGACTACACCAAAACGGCTTTAGAAGAGTTAGGACAAATTAATTTTTGGAAGATAGCGATGAAACCCGGTAAACCATTTGCCTTTGGACAAATTGGCAAAGCCCTATTTTGTGGTTTACCCGGTAATCCTGTTTCAACAGTAGTGACATTTTATCAACTCGTTCAACCTTTAATTTCAGCGCTTGCAGGACAACAAACGCTATCAGCGGATTTAACTTTTAAAGTTAAAACAGCAACCGATCTTAAAAAAAGTGTTGGGCGCATAGATTTTCAACGTGGTAGAGTGGAACCAAATGACCAAGGCGAGTTAGAAGTTAAATCAACGGGTCAACAAGGTTCACATATTACCCAATCGTTCAATAAAGCTAACTGTTTTATAATATTAGAACAAGAACGCGGAAACGTCAGTAAAGGAGAATATGTCACCGTTACGCTGTTTAATGACTTATTAAAATAGTGCCACTAAAATGGCTCCAACGGCAATCATCACAACCCCTACGCCTGATAAAAATGAAATTTTTTCACCAAATAAAACCGCGGCAAATACCACTGCAAACACCACGCTTAGCTTATCAATAGGGGCAACTTGCGACACTTTACCGTCTTTGATTGCCATAAAATAAAACAGCCATGACAACGCACCGGCAATACCACTTAATGCAATAATCAGTAATGCTTTTTTATCATTAAAAAACGTATTAATTAAGTTTAATTTACCCTGAACTGCCACCACGCCAACCAAAAATATCGCCATAACAATAGCTCGAATTGCGGTTGCCGTATTTGCATCAAGATGTTGTAAACCAATTTTGCCTAAAATTGCCACGAAAGCCGCAGAAATGGCAGACAACAAGGCATAAATAAGCCAAGCACTCATCTTTAATTCCTGTCTATTTGAATCATATATTGCTGGTTATTTGAATTTTTTTGGCATTGTTGTGAATTACTCATCACACCATCACAACCTTCTAACACACCGTGCGCTTTTGACCAACGATATTGTTTACCGTGATCATTCTTACCACCACAAGCAATTAAGCTTAAACTCAGTATCACACAAGACAATGTAATCAGTACTGTTTTCATGGTTTTCTCCGATGTTAATGTAGAAATGATTACTTAAGCTATATAGATTAATAACTGTTATTCTATTTTAGAATCTGTTTGATGAATAGATAGACTACCACCTATTTTTAACAAATGAAAGGCTCGAGCTTCACGGTATTGAGATAACAAAGTTGGCGGTTCATCTAAAGGTTCATCGGCTAACTCAAACGCTCCCCAATGTATTGCCATTGCGGCATGGCAATGTAACTCATCATAAAGTTGTACTGCTTGCTCAGGATCGATATGTTGTGACTGCATAAACCAACGAGGCGCATAAGCACCAATTGGAATAAGTGCCAAATCAATATGTGTAAAATATTCACCAATATGCTTTAAAACTGATGAATAAGCGGTATCGCCCATAAAATAGAGTGTTTTTGTTTGATTAGCATTAGCCACATTTGATTGAATCACCCAACCACACCACAATACCTTATTCACATCAAATAAACCACGTTTACTCCAATGTTTGGCAGGTGTTGCAGTAAAAGTAAGATTATCGATATCCGCCGATCCCCACCAATCCAGCTCAATAACCGTCTTAGCCCCCCACTTATGAAGTTTAGTTTTTAAACCTAATGGCACTAAAATAACAACATTTGCAAAACGACTCACTAATTGTCGAATGCTATGATAATCAAGATGATCATAATGATTATGTGAAATCACAATAAAATCAATGTTAGGAAGTTCTTCAATACTCAGTGCGGGTGGTGTACGGCGTTTAGGGCCTAAAAACTGAAAAGGTGAAGCACGATCAGAAAAAACAGGATCGGTTAAAATCATTTTACCGTTAAGACGAATCAACGTGGTTGAATGCCCTATCCACCAAATTCTATCATCGTCTAACGTCATATCAATCGATTGACACCATTGATGATTAAAACCAAGATAACCTGCTTGTGGGGGCAAAACATTCCGATTAAAATACCAACGACAAGTATCACTTAAAGTAAGCTTAAACGGCTCCTGATTTTTAAATTTTTTACCGTTATGGTGGGATTGATCAACGATATTTTTCTGTTCATAACTCATCAAAACGACCCTTATTCATTTGCGTATCGCTCAATTAACACAGCGACATTACTAGCATTAGCAATAGCATCGGGTTTAGAGACTTTAATTTTAATATGACCAACTGAAAATTTTTGCATAACATGCTCAGCAACCTGTTCAGCAACGGTTTCAATTAGTTCAAATTGCTGACTTTCAACAAACAGAGTAACAGACTGACTAACCAAAAAATAGTCTAAACAGAGCGAAACATCGTCATTTTTGCCTGCCGGTTGATTATTCCAAGCCATCTCTAAATCCAAGATAAGCTTTTGCTTAATGTTTTTTTCCCAACTATAGACCCCAATGGTTGTAAAAATAGTTAAACCTTCAATCAAAACACGATCATGATTATTTATGCGCATATTTCACCCTAAAAACAGATTAAGTTTATCTACTTTAAACAGAAGATTACCGAATCTCAACAAATTACGCTATAATTTATTTTAAATTGTAATGAAATTAACCATAGCACTTATGACCCGTATATATCAACCTGTTTCGATTATTGAAAATAGCATCATGACATTAGATGATAATGCATTTAATCACCTTATTCGGGTTTTACGAATGAAAACAGGTGAAAATATTATCCTTTTTGATGGTACTAATCACATCACACCAGCAACAATACATGAAATCAATAAAAAATCGGTAACCGTCAAAACGGCGACCACCCTATTAGACAACCGTGAATCCCCTTTAAAAATTCATCTTGGACAAGTCATATCACGCGGTGAAAAAATGGAGTTCACCATACAAAAATCTGTCGAATTAGGGGTAACCAGTATTACGCCCCTACTTTCTGAACGTTGTGGAGTAAAACTCGATGCAGAACGATTAGACAAAAAAGTGAATCAGTGGCAAAAAATTGTGATTTCAGCTTGTGAACAATGTGGTCGTAATATCATTCCGGTGATTCATCCCGTCATGAAACTAGAAAATTGGTGTGCCAACTTAAACAGCGGTTTACGATTAAACTTACACCCTAAAGCAACACATGGAGTAAAACACCTTCCTACCGGACAAACGGATATCAGTTTACTAATCGGGCCTGAAGGAGGATTATCTGATGACGAAATCAACATGACACATCAGTATCAATTTACCGATATTTTACTAGGACCACGAATACTGCGCACCGAAACAGCAGCGCTTACAGCCTTAACAGCACTACAAGTTCAATTTGGTGATTTAGGATAATTAACTGTAAAAAATCATAATTCATCATGTTTACATTGCATCTTAATCTGTTACGAGTATGATAGTTGCCAAAGCTTTTGCATAGTGATAAAAACACTATCTGTCACAATTCATATTTTATTGAACAATACAAAAGGAGTTACCATGATTAAGCTTGGTATTGTTATGGATCCAATCAGTCATATCAAAATAAAAAAAGACACCAGTTTTGCAATGTTGCTTGAAGCACAAAAACGGGGTTATCAACTTTTTTACATGGAAATGAACGATCTGTTTTTACGTAATGGTCAACCTTATGCAACAACACGAAAGTTAACCGTTCATCACGATCTCAATCACTGGTTTGATATGGATGAAGAACAAACACTACCATTAAGTGATCTTGATGTCATACTAATGCGTAAAGATCCCCCTTTTGATACTGAATTTATCTATTCAACTTATATTTTAGAACGAGCAGAAGCAAATGGTGTACTTGTGGTAAATAAACCACAAAGCTTACGTGACTGTAACGAAAAACTATTTACAGCATGGTTTGCCCAATTTACGCCAGAAACCCTCGTGACTCGTCAAACTCAATTAATACGAGCATTTCATCAAGAACACCAAGATATCATCTTAAAACCACTTGACGGCATGGGCGGATCGTCAATTTTTAGAATAAAACAAGATGATCCCAATATATCCGTTATTATCGAAACCCTAACCGAAATGAACACCCGATATTGCATGGCTCAAGCATTTATTCCTGCAATTAAAGACGGCGACAAACGTGTTTTGGTCGTTGACGGTCAACCGGTGCCTTACTGTCTTGCTAGAATCCCTCAAAAAGGGGAAACTCGTGGAAATCTGGCAGCTGGGGGATATGGCGAAGTAAGACCACTCAGTGACAGTGATTGGCAAATAGCTAAAAGCGTAGCACCAACCTTAAAAGAAAAAGGACTATTGTTTGTTGGCTTAGATATTATTGGTGATAAATTAACTGAAATAAACGTCACCAGCCCGACTTGTGTACGTGAAATTGAAGCGGCAAACCCAGACATATCTATTACAGGCATGTTAATGGATGCCATTGAAAAACGATTAAATAAAAAGAGCTAAACATGATTAGAGAATATAAAAAAACGGATCTAGATAAAATTATGCAACTATGGCTTGAAGGAAATATACAAGCCCATAATTTTATTGATCCTGAATTTTTCAAACAAAATTATGAATTTGTTAAAATGCTCATTCCAATGTCAACCATTTACGTGCAAGATCTTAATGGCGTAAAAGGATTTATTGGCTTAACCGAAAACTATATTTCTGGTTTATTTGTTGACGAAGAATTCCGCCGACAAGGGACAGGAAAAGCACTAGTTAATAAAGCGAAACAGCGTTACAACGAATTACTTGTTCATGTCTACAAACAAAATAGTACAGCTATTAATTTTTATCTTTCACAAAATTTTGAAATTGTTTCTGAATCCATCAATGAAGAAACCAATGAACCCGAATTATTGATGCGTTGCTTAGTTGAACACAACGTAAAAATCGGCAAGTGTGCAATTTAAATAAAACTAAAATGTGAGCATATGAATCTAAAAAATTATTTTATCATTGCAATGCCAAACGTATCCGAAACCTTGTTTAGCCGATCGGTGGTATATATTTGTGAACATAATCGAGATGGAGCAATGGGTATCATCATTAACAAACCTCTTGTTGAACTCAATGTTGCCACCGTATTGACTCGTCTTGAAATTATGGCACCAAAAAACTGTGCTGAACTAGAATACCCTGTATTTTGTGGTGGCCCTTTAGCGGATGAACAAGGATTTATTTTACATACTCCACAATCGGGCTTTTCATCGAGCATTCAAATATCTGATGACGTGATGATAACCACATCACTTGATGCATTAAAATCGATTGGGACACCTGAACAACCGAAAGATCTTTTTCTTGCATTAGGTTATTCAAGTTGGCAATCACTGCAACTTGAATCAGAAGTTGCCCGCAACGATTGGTTAGTGGCAGAAGCCGATCCCAATATTATTTTTAATGTTGCCATTGAAGAACGCTGGCAAAAAGCCGCCGAATCGCTAGGGATTAATATCAATCGCATATCGCATCAAATGGGAAATGCATAAACAATGGCAACCATTATTGCATTTGATTTTGGAACCTCAAGTATTGGTGCGGCGATTGGACAAGACATCACCAAAACAGCCAATCCACTTTGTTCGTTCAAAGCACGAGACGGCATTCCTAATTGGCAAACTATTGAAAAGGTACTTAAAGAGTGGAAACCTGATTACTTAGTGGTTGGGTTACCTCTCAACATGGACGGTAGCGAACAACCACTGACAGCCAGAGCACGAAAATTTGCTAACCGTTTACATGGCATGTTTGGTTATCAAGTTCATTTACAGGATGAACGATTATCGACGGTCGAAGCTAAATCGCACATCTTTGCGTCACGTGGTTACCGTGCACTTGAAAAAGGTCATATTGATGCTACTTCGGCAATTATTATTTTAGAAAGTTGGTTTGAAAACCATTAACTATTTTAACCTTTTATTTATTTTACAAATAATTCATCGCTAATCATTTACATACTTGCTAAAATAATCAGCAGTTTTTTTATTTAAGGACTGCTTCTCGTGTCAAATAAAACACCTCTTAGCTATAAAGATGCCGGTGTCGATATCGACGCCGGTAATGCACTGGTTAACCGTATTAAATCAGTTGTCAAAGAAACTAAACGTCCTGAAGTCATGGGCGGATTAGGTGGATTTGGCGCACTATGCGCAATCCCACAAAAATATCACCAACCGATTCTAGTGTCGGGTACAGATGGTGTCGGGACTAAATTACGGTTAGCAATGGACTTACAATGCCATGACTCTATTGGCATTGATTTAGTCGCCATGTGTGTAAATGATCTTATTGTTCAAGGTGCTGAACCCCTATTCTTTCTTGATTATTATGCAACAGGAAAACTCAATGTTGACATTGCAGCAACGGTAGTGACAGGAATAGCACAAGGTTGTAAACAAGCTGGTTGTGCACTAGTCGGTGGCGAAACGGCCGAAATGCCAGGCATGTATCAGGATAATGATTACGATCTAGCTGGATTCTGTGTGGGTGTCGTTGAAAAATCAAAAATGATTGACGGCAGTCAAGTACAAGACGGTGATGCCATCATTGCGTTAGCATCCAGTGGGGCGCACTCTAATGGCTACTCATTAATTCGAAAAATTATTGAAGTCAGTGGGGTAAATCCGGCAACTGAACAATTAAATGGTATGCCACTTGCTGATCACCTGCTTGCACCGACCAAAATCTACGTCAAATCGATTCTTGATTTAATTGAACATGTCAATGTACATGCCATAGCGCACATTACAGGCGGTGGATTCTGGGAAAACATTCCACGAGTGCTACCCGACAATATGCAAGCAATCATTAACGAAAGCAGTTGGCAATGGCCACCACTATTTAATTGGCTACAACAAGCAGGTCATGTCAGTCGGCACGAAATGTACCGTACTTTTAACTGCGGTGTAGGTTTGATTATTGTCTTACCCCAACATTGTGTTAATGACGCCTTAACGTTACTCAATAATCATGGTGAAAAAGCGTGGTTAATGGGTGAAATAAAACAGTCAACATCGGATGAACAAGTCATTATTCAGTAAAATAGACATCTGTTACTATATAATTTAGATAAATTGTATAGTAACAATCTATTCAATGAATAATGCCAAAACCATTTCATTTGTTCATTATCGAGCACATATTAGATGAATGAAACTATGCAATTCTTTTTTAATATCTACAAAGTCA
The DNA here is from genome assembly GCF_046635725.1 of Gilliamella sp. CG22. Taxonomy (NCBI): domain Bacteria; kingdom Pseudomonadati; phylum Pseudomonadota; class Gammaproteobacteria; order Orbales; family Orbaceae; genus Gilliamella; species Gilliamella sp. CG22. The sequence continues at coordinate 177,942 of NZ_JBIDFK010000005.1, read as the reverse complement.
TCAATCATGTTTAAAAAAGGTTGGGTTTATTTAGTTAATCCTAATCCAATTATTGAACACTAATTTCAAGTCCAAAAAAATTTTAATTCAAAAATAACTCAAAGCTATCTTGGTTTCTGATACAATAGTCTAAATTTATAATAATGAAGTAATGTCGTAACACTATAAAACACAAGGTTTTTTAATGATCATATCTGATGCTAATAGTGCGGTGTCATCCGTTGCTTATCGTGCCAATGAAGTCATAGCAATTTATCCTATTACGCCAAGCTCAACCATGGCTGAGCAAGCAAGCACTTGGGCTGAATTTAATAAGCCTAATGTCTTTGGCGATATTCCAAAAGTAGTTGAAATGCAGTCCGAAGCTGGTGCTATTTCAACTGTGCATGGTTCTTTAATGACGGGCGCATTAGCGACGTCGTTTACATCATCGCAAGGCTTGTTGTTAATGATCCCTTCGTTATATAAGATAGCCGGTGAATTAACGCCTTTTGTTTTACATGTCGCTGCTCGTACGGTTGCCACCCATGCGCTGTCAATTTTTGGTGATCATTCTGATGTAATGTCAATCAGACAAACGGGCTTTGCTATGCTGTGTTCAAGTTCAGTTCAAGAAGCCCAAGATTTTGCGCTAATTGCACAAATGGCAACATTGAATAGTCGTGTGCCTTTTGTCCACTTTTTTGATGGTTTTCGAACATCTCATGAAGTGAATAAAATTCATCCTTTAAGCGATAAACAAATTCATAACCTATTACCGCATGATGCTATAAAAGCTTATCGTAGCCGTGCTTTGACGCCCGATAATCCTGTTATTCGTGGCACGTCGGCTAATCCTGATACCTATTTTCAATGTCGTGAAGCAGTAAATTCTTATTATGATCAGACTTATCAGCATGTTGTCGATGCTATGCAAGCATTTGAAAAAGAGACAGGCAGACAATACCAACCGTTTGAATATTATGGGGCAAGTGATGCCGAACGTGTGATTGTCATAATGGGCTCAGGCGTGAGTACTTCTAAAGAAGTTGTCGATTATCTGCTTGATAATCATGAAAAAGTCGGTGTGGTGATTGTTAGATTATTCCGCCCTTTTTCTGCAAAACATTTGTTAGCGGTCATTCCGGATTCTGTTAAAAATATAGCGGTTTTAGATAGAACAAAAGAACCTGGTGCCCAGGCCGAACCTTTGTACTTAGATGTTATGACTGCTTTTGCGGAAAGCTTTAGCCAAGGTGAACGCCATTGTTTACCAACCATTGTTGGTGGACGTTATGGTTTGTCATCGAAAGAGTTTGATCCTCGCTGTGTCTTGGCTATCTTTAACGAGCTGTTAGCAGAAAAACCAAAACCACGCTTTACCGTTGGGATTTATGATGATGTAACTGGATTGTCATTGAAATTACCCGAACAATCTATTCCACAAAAATCTGCGCTTGAAGCATTATTTTATGGTTTGGGTAGTGACGGTACGGTTTCGGCGACTAAAAATAATATTAAAATTATTGGTGATAGCTCACCTTTTTATGTGCAGGGCTATTTTGTTTATGACTCTAAAAAGGCCGGTGGCTTAACGACTTCGCATTTACGAGTAAGTTTGGAGCCTATTGATTCTCCTTATTTAATCACTAGCGCACATTTTATTGGCTGTCATCAAGATCAATTTATCGATAAATACCAGATTGTTGAAAAACTAAAAGATGACGGGATCTTTTTACTTAATACACCTTATAGTAAAGACGAAGTTTGGCATCGTTTACCGAAAGAAGTTCAAGTACAATTAATCCAGAAAAGAGCACACTTTTATATTATTAATGCCGCTAAAATTGCCCGAGAATGTAATTTAGGAGCCCGTATTAATACCGTTATGCAAGCGGCTTTCTTTCATCTTTCTGAAATATTTAAAAATGATTTTAGTATCACACAGCTTAAAGAAGTGATAGCCAAAAGTTACAGTAGCAAAGGTCAAGAATTAGTCGAAAACAACTGGAAAGCCCTTGATTTAGCGATTGCTTCTTTAGAGCAAATTCCGTTAAGTTGTGTCGATCAAAGTAGCGCATCACGCCCTTCTATAGTACCAAGTAATGCGCCTGACTTTGTGAAAGTAGTGACGGCATCAATGCTTGCCGGTATAGGCGATAACTTGCCAGTATCTGCCTTTCCACCCGACGGCACTTGGCCAACGGGCACCACAAAATGGGAAAAACGAAACATTGCCGAAGCGATTCCAATTTGGCAACCCGACCTTTGTACCCAATGTAATCATTGTGCGGTTGCGTGTCCACATGCGGCAATTCGAGCTAAAGTGGTGTTACCTGACGATTTGGCAAACGCACCCGATTCATTGAGTTCGCTCGAGGTAAAAGCCCGCGATATGCGAGGTCAACGCTACGTTTTACAAGTTGCGCCGGAAGATTGTACGGGTTGTAATTTGTGTGTTGAGGTGTGTCCGTCTCGGGATCGTAATAATTTTGATATTAAAGCGATTAATATGCAATCACGCATTGATAATTTAGAAACGCAACGCGCCAATTTTGCGTTCTTTAATGATTTGCCTGATCGTGATATTAAATCACTTGAACGTATTGATGTCCGCACATCGCAGTTATTAACACCATTGTTTGAGTATTCGGGCGCTTGTGCCGGCTGTGGTGAAACCCCTTACATTAAATTGTTAACGCAACTTTATGGTGATCATCTTGCCATAGCTAATGCAACCGGTTGTTCTTCAATTTATGGCGGTAATTTACCTTCAACCCCTTATACTACCGATCGTTACGGTCGTGGCCCTGCTTGGGCAAATTCGTTATTTGAAGACAATGCCGAGTTTGCTTTAGGTTATCGGATAACTTATGACCAACATAAAAAACGGGCGTTACGTTTGCTTGAACATGTAGCGGGTGAGATTTCGCCCGAAATTGTCATTGCGTTACAGTCCCTTGATTCTACTATTGATGATAAACGCAAGCAGGTTGCTTTATTGCGTGATCAACTGGCTCATTTGGACTCGCCTGAAGCAATAGAGTTAATTCAAGATGCGGATTATTTAATCGATAAGTCAGTTTGGGCAATTGGTGGGGACGGTTGGGCATATGATATTGGTTTTGGTGGACTGGATCATGTAATGAGTTTGACCGATAACGTTAATATTTTGGTATTAGATACACAATGCTATTCTAATACTGGTGGTCAGCAATCTAAAGCAACGCCAATGGGAGCCGTGTCTAAATTTGCCGATTTAGGTAAACATAAAGCACGTAAAGATTTAGGCGTGAGTGTGATGATGTATGGGCATGTTTATGTTGCGCAAATTGCATTAGGTGCACAGCTTAATCAAACGTTAAAAGCCCTGCAAGAAGCCGAAGCCTATAACGGCCCTTCTTTAGTGATTGCTTATAGTCCTTGCGAAGAGCATGGTTATGATTTAGCAAAATCGCATGAACAAATGAAAGATTTAGTTAAATCAGGATTCTGGCCGCTTTATCGTTATGATCCACGACGTACGGCAGAAGGTAAACCTGGTCTGGTGCTTGATTCTAAATCACCAAATAGTGAATTATTATCTAGTATTTTATTGAAAGAGCAGCGTTTTAGACGTTTAGAAACGTTAGAACCGGTGATTGCCAATACCTTGCATGAACGTTCAACCAAAATGGTAAACGCTAAATTTAAGTTCTTGCAAATGTTATCGACGTATTCTGATATCGAAACGCCCGCAGACAGCTAATCAATCACTGTTGTGATTAGAATCATATCATCTTAATTAAGACCATTGCGTATGTTATGCAACATACGCAATGGCTGTTTATTCGTGATGCGCTTTAGTGCAAACTAGCACCAGTTAAGTGCGTTTTTTTAACCAATTTAATCGTTATCATCTTCAAAATGGACCATTGTTGACCCTAATTAGGGTATCAATACGCTTTTAATGATTATCATTATATTTGGTATGTTTTTTGCACTGTTTAATTAGCCTGTAAAGAAATCATTAATCGAGAGGTGAAAAATGGTCGCAAATTTGAATATCAACCGTAGAAAACTATTAATGTTGTCTTCCGCTGCAATTGCAGGTTTGACGGTTAATCAATTACTGGCTAAAGCACATGCGCTAGAACAACAAAAAACAGTATCATATTCGTTACCCATACAAGATAACGTTGTGATACCTAACCTTAACAATCCCGTTAGACTGAACTTTAATGAAAATGCGCTTGGTATGTCAGGCGCAGCTAAACAAGCAGCCATTGATGCGATTCCTAAAGCAAACCGTTATGCTAAAGCTGAAATGCCCCTGTTAAATAGACGATTGGCTCAATATCATCATGTAAGCGATAATCACATTTTGCTAACGGCAGGATCATCTGAAGGTATTCGAAGTTCATTAGCAGCTTATGTGAAACCGGATACACAATTAGTGATACCGGAATTAACTTATAGTGACGGCGAACATTTTGCTAAAATCTTTAAATTAAAGGTAACCAAAGTGCCTTGCTTAGCCGATTGGCAAATTGATATTAAAGGCTTACAAAAAGCGGTTGAGGATTATCAAGGCTCTTCAATCGTTTATTTAGTCAACCCTAATAATCCTACTTCGACTGTATTTGCCAATAGCGAAATAGAATCATGGTTAACAAGTAAACCCAAAAATACGGTATTTATTGTCGATGAAGCCTATGCCGAATTCGTCAATGATCCAGCTTTTAAGTCGGTTGATTACTTAATTTCAAAGGGGTTTGATAATATTGTTTTACTGAAAACGTTTTCAAAAATTCATGCTATGGCTGGTCTACGTGTCGGTTATGTGGTGAGTTCAGCGGATAATATTCGTCATATTGCTCAGTATGTTGCAGGCGAAAAGTTAAATTATTGCGGTGTCTGTGCGGCTTTAGCGTCAATGGATGATGTCCAGTTTCTAACTTATTCTAAAAAAGCGGTTGATGTGTCACGGACGATTATGGAAAAGACTTTGTCAGATTTAGGTTTACATTATCTTAAATCTGAAACGAACTTTTTGTTTCATAAAAGCCCCATTGATTTAAAAAAATATCGAGAACTCATGAAACAAAATTTTATTTTAATAGGTCGAGATTTTGAGCCTGCCACAAATTGGTGTCGAATATCATTAGGGACACCAAGTGAAATGCTTTATGTTGCAAATGTTATGCGAAATTTGAAAAGTCAGTCTTTGATTTAAGTTGAAATTACTGATTGTGCTGATAGTATCATGCTCACTTGTCATGATGTGATGTGATGAGTGAGCATTTTAGTCGTTTTTAAATATCATTTATTCGTCTTGCCATCCAATAGCGCTGTTTCCAATAAGACTCATTTAAATTGGAATAGATGACACCTTTCGACGTCGAGGCATGTAAAAATTTTCCATCCGTGTAATAGATGCCGACATGTAATCCACTACCCCGTCCACCGGTTTTGAAAAAGACTAAATCTCCCGCTTTGGGTTTCGTCACTTTGTAACCTAGTTTAGCTTGTTCAGCTGCACTTCTTGGCAATCGTTTAGCTAGTTTATTTTTAAAGAAGTTCATGACTAAAGCTGAACAATCGCTCCCGGCTAGGGTTGTTCCACCATAACGGTATGGCGTACCTTGCCATTTTTTGTAATGGGATTCTATTTTAGCTAACATAGCCGTTTCTGATCTTAGCGTATTTGAGGTCACTTGTCCCCGACTACTGCTACAGCCAAATAGCATAAACATAGATAAAATTAACGTGAGAATAAAACAACGTTTCCTTAGACTAAAACAACTGCTTAGCAACGTCACGTATCGTTGATTGCCTTTTTTTGTCATATCTTTTGGTTCCCTTGTTTAAGTTTGACCATTGTGAATAACGTCTTGCAACTTTTAGACTTTTGGGTAATACACCCTTTTCCCATTCGCTATTATCCAAATTAGACAATTGAATCGGGTCGGTATTTGCATGACTACGATTATTCAAATTTTCTTTAAGACGAATTAATCGCAATGAAAGAAAACAGATAATTGCATCGTCAACACTTAATTTACTGTATCCAGATAGCTGGTAGCGCATTCTAGATCCGTAATGTTTGGCCGTTTGCATTAGCGTACCTACAGCACCACCAATTAACGCAGCAGATCCGAAGGTCAATCCTCCGGTTGCTAAGTCGATGCTTGCACCGATAGTGGCTCCCGATACAAAACCTTTGGTTAAATGAACGCCCATGCTTTTTAACGCATCAATATTAAAAAGATCCGCTTTGTAGCGCCCTTTAATTAAGGGTAAACCTTGTTCGCTTTCGTGCTCAGCATCAAATTGATAAAGCGATAATAATTCATCAATTGCTTTTTGTTCTCGCTTTCTTACTTTATTTTGCATATCAACTATGGCTTGTTTATCATCTGTTTTAGCCATTTGATAAAATGCAGTCACATCAACCAGTGTTTCTGCAATAATTAAGTTAGCGCTTTGGTTGCGAGAGTCTCGTAATTCGGTTATCTTATTTAGCCATTCATCTAAAATAGCTTTAGCTGGCTCTATCATAAGCGCAAGGCTTTTGTACAATCTTTCTTCACCGTCCAATGGTGGCACGATCGCGTCGAACCTTATGATAGCATGTATCCCGACTCGTGAAAGTAACATTTTCCATTCTTTTTCATTCTGATTTTGTTGTGCAGTAAAATTTAACACCGCTAAAATAGGTTTATCACTATTGGCTAAGATAGCTAATTCATCATGAAATTTAGGTAGTATAGGCTCTCTCACATCAATAACATAGATAGCTGCATCACTATTTAGGAGTTGTTTTATAACTTTTGCTTCTTGGTTGAATTGGTTTTCCGCTTCTGGGCTTTGTAAAAAAATCGTTAATTTATCAATGCCGTCAAGTTTATGATTGGTAGGCAAAAGTTGATTAATATAGTCGTATAAAGCCAAGCTATCTTCTAAACCAGGTGTATCATAAAAAATAATCGATTTTTGATTGCCAAGTTTTATTTTTATGGATTCGACATGCCTTGTTGTGCCAGGTTTATTCGAAACCTCACCAAAATGACTATTGCGAATTAATGTCCGTAATAATGAGGTTTTACCAACATTAGCATGACCAACAACGGCTAATTTTAATGTTGTTAACATTTTACAGTTCCTCTTTTAACCATGACGGTTGAGCAAACTCAAACGGTAAAGATTGCCAGTTGTTAAGTTGGTGACCTTGATTGATGAACCAAATACGGTTTTGTTGCGATTTTTCAGTTAATTGACTAAGTAAATTTAATACTCCTCGATCGGGTGATCGGTCGGTATCAATAGCGATTAATAATTTTTTAGCTGGGTTTATTTGAAGATAATCTAAAATTTGTTTGCGCTGTTCACGCGTATTTACAAAACCTAAAAAGGTAACAGATGCTGGCGGTGTCCAGCTTTCAGGAATATCTACCGCAACTAAAAAAATTCCTTCGCCATTGTTTATAAAATGTTTGGTTAAATCAATATTAAGATCTTGTTTATGCGTATCTTCATCCACAACGTGGATTGAAATCGGTTGTAAATCATTAGCCAAAATTTGATATTCAGGTAAATTTAAATTCAATTTTACTTTACGGCAACTGACTATCCAGTTAATACCGCAAATGATCATGCAAATAAAACGTACTGCTAATCCGTAAACAATAAACACGCCAAGTAACCAAATCGCCCACGCAGATCGAACTTCGCTAGCATTAAGTGCACGTTCGCTGTATCGAATAATCTCATCTTGCGGAATTGAAAACCCAAATGTTGAAGGTAACAACCCTAGATAATGGGTCAGTTGTATAATTGCATCGGGGTTTAGTAGGGTTGATTTCCATTCAAAACTGTAATGTTGTGTCGAAAACAAAACCACCAGTACAACAAGGGCAAAGCTTAATATGATTGTCCAAAAAAGATTAAGGACAAACCCAATTAGCCAGCGGATTTTACCCCCAAACAGTTGTACAAAAGCAGGAATCAGTTCTTGTATGGTCTTTTTTTGAGATAGCTTTTTAGCTAACCATAACCAACAATGGATAAGAATACTTCCACCCATATTGGAAAAGAAAAAAAAGGAACAAACCCAGATTAAAAAGGTGATCAGGTGAACGCCTAATAAGCTGAAAAGTGCCCAGTATAAATTAACAGGGTTTTGATTGAGTGCGCTAAACGCTAATGTCACGCCTAAAAAAACGGAAAGAAACAGGAGCAGAACAAAAGAAATTTTTATCGCATGCAGTAATAGCGTTTGTGCAGTATAAAGTCCATTTTGCTTAGACAACATCACCGCTCGTAGGATAATTCGATCGGATAATGATGATTGTGTAGCCCTTGCCTTTCGATTGATGTCTTGATCGGCATATCGACCTGATTCATTTTCAATCAAGCGTATCGTTTCAGCAAGCCATAAAGATTTTAACTTTTCTCGCATTATACTTATCTTAAAATGAGATTAATGAAGCATAAAAGAAACGCGACTTAAGTCGCGTTGTGTAAGTTAAATATATTACTGTGCTATTTCACCAATTTTACTTAATAAAGTTTGAATACGTTGTTGCCAAACTTGTTGATCTTGTTTTAATTTTTCGTTTTCATCACGTAGTGCTTTCATTTCGTCTGAACTGTCATTAATCAACTGTTCTAATTCTTGATTTCCTTGTTTTAACGTTGCAATCTCTTGTTGTAATGTACTGATAGTATTCACAGTATGTTGGATTTTATTTTCCAATTGATTCAATATTTCTAATGACATATTTTTCCTCAGACTTTATTTACTTGGTGTATAATGTCTACTATTATAACGAATTCATTCTAAAATCAACACCTTTTTAAAATTTAAGTTGGAGAAAATTATGCGTAAACCTCTCGTGATGGGTAACTGGAAACTCAATGGTAGTATTGAAATGGCTAAAAACTTAGTTGCCGAACTAAGAAATGAGCTATCTACGGATGTCGAATGTGATGTTGCGATCGCTCCACCAGTCGTTTATTTAGATTTTGTTAAACACCAATTAGGTGGATCAAATATTCTTTTAGGCGCTCAAGATGTCGGAATTAATTTATCTGGCGCTTATACTGGTGAAGTATCTGTCAACATGCTAAAAGAAGTTGGGGTCACGCATATTATTATTGGTCATTCTGAACGTCGTACTTATCATAAAGAATCAGATGAATTTATCGCTAAAAAATTTGGAGTCATTAAAGAAGCAGGTTTAGTTCCTGTACTTTGTATTGGTGAAACCGAAGCCGAAAACGAAGCGGGTCAAACTCAAACTGTTTGTGCTCGTCAGATTGATGCGGTAATTAATGCATTAGGTGTTCAAGCTTTCAATGGTGCAGTTATTGCTTATGAACCTGTATGGGCAATTGGTACAGGCAAATCAGCGACGCCTGCACAAGCTCAAGCTGTTCATAAATTTATTCGTGACCATATTGCAAAACAAGATGCAAAAGTAGCTGATCAAGTCATTATTCAATACGGTGGTTCGGTCAATGATAAAAATGCCGCTGAGTTATTTACTCAACCAGATATTGATGGTGCATTAGTGGGTGGCGCATCATTAAAAGCAGATGCATTTGCAGCTATTGTTAAAGCAGCGGAAAAAGCAAAGAATTAATTTTTTTAAAACTTAACAATAAGATAAAAGACGCCAGATTGGCGTCTTTCAATAGAAACTTAAATAATTTATTTATATTTAACTTTATTTGATTTTGAGTTATATCGAGAAGGCCAAATTTTTTCAGCAGGAACTTTTAAATATTCTGAAATAATATGTTCATACTTAGGACAATGACGATAAAGTGCGTTTCGTAGAGTATCAGCTTGCAAGCCACTCGCACGAGATAGACCTCTTAAATTTCCACCTCTAATTTTAATTTCGCCTACTACTCTTGATGGAGTCCAGTCTTGATCTTGTTCGCTCATTATGAGATCCTCTATAAGTTTATTTTTATTGCTATCCAAAAGATTATCGGTATACAACACTAGCATGGTGTAAATTCCAAGCAAAAGAATAACACATAAAAAAACGAATTAAAACAAGAAAAATAAAAAATAACGCAAAATGGATTATAAAAATGAAAGAAAGCAACATAAAAACAACTGAAGATCAAGAAAAAACACGAATTCTTAAGGAAACAGGTGTTATCGATTTTAAGCATCGACTTACCTTAGTTTTAGAGAGTTTATCGGGTAATGCCTTTGCCAAAAAAGTGGGAATGTCTGAAGCCGTTATTCGTGACTATTTATCTGGTAAAACTTACCCTTCTCTTAATAGATTAGCAATTATCGCACAAAAATGTGATATCCCTATTGAGTGGTTAGCAACAGGTAAAGGTGAGTGTCGGTTACTTCCCGATACTGAACGTCGTGGTTTTGTCTATATCCCTTTTTATAAATTAAATGAATTCGGTAATAATAAGTCACTTTTACAAATCGAGGCAATACCGTTTGATATCACATTGATTAAACATCAACTTTTTGATAATGATGACTTGCGAGCGGTTTGGGCTAAAGGTGATAGCATGGAGCCGACGATATCCAATCATGATATTTTGATTATAAATACTGCACATAGCAAACCGATTGATGGATATCTTTATGCCGTGCAATATGATGATCAGATAAGTATTAAACGCATCCAAAATCAGGGTTCTAACATTGCTTTGCTCTGTGATAATCAAAAATATCCGTCTATAACTGTAGACAAAAATGAACCTCAAGATTTTAAAATTATTGGTCATGTCGTTTATCTGTTAAAGGATCTTTATTAACAATATTGTGTATTGATTGTATTTTTTTATGGCATATAAAATATGTGGTTTTGTTGATTAATGTTGATAGAACCACTTATTAAGAAATTTAGGCACTCGTTTTTTTTCTTTAGATTTTAGAAAGATTACTGAGTAAAAAAACGTAAAAATGTTTAAGTATCCGTCTATGTTCCAGTAAAAAAAATGTTCTCAATCAGAATTCTTATTGGCATAAATTTATGCTTTTGGGGTCATTTATGCTAAAATTAGCCATTATTTTTTTATAGACAATGTTAGTTATTATGCCAAATATGAATACTTCCCCAAAAGTTGTCGTCGGTATGTCTGGTGGCGTTGATTCTTCTGTTTCTGCATATTTACTTCAGCAACAAGGTTATCAAGTTGTTGGTTTATTTATGAAGAACTGGGAAGAAGACGACACAGATGAATACTGTTCAGCGGCTGTTGACTTAGCCGATGCTCAAGCTGTTTGTGATAAACTCAATATTAAACTTTATACTATTAATTTTGCAGCCGAATATTGGGATAACGTATTTGAACATTTTTTATCAGAATATAAAGCAGGGCGAACCCCTAATCCCGATATTTTATGTAATAAAGAAATCAAATTTAAAGCATTTTTAGAGTATGCAGCGCAAGATCTTGGTGCCGATTATATTGCAACTGGTCATTATGTTCGTAAACGTACCACTGGCGATAAAGTCGAATTATTGCGAGGGGTAGATAATAATAAAGACCAAAGTTATTTTTTATATACGTTAAGCGAAGACCAAGTTAGACAAAGTCTGTTCCCTGTTGGGGAACTTGAAAAACCGCAAGTTCGTAAAATCGCTGAGCAGCTAGGATTAGCTACTGCATCTAAAAAAGACTCTACAGGAATTTGCTTTATTGGCGAACGAAAGTTTAGTGACTTTTTAGCTCGATATTTACCGGCTCAAGCTGGCGCAATTCGTACGGTGGACGGACAGGTTATCGGTAAACATCAAGGGCTTATGTATCATACTTTAGGACAACGTAAAGGGCTGGGAATTGGTGGATTAAAGCAAGCCGATGATACCCCATGGTATGTTGTGGATAAAGATATTAAAAATAATGAACTTATTGTTGCTCAAGGTCATGATCACCCTGCGCTATTTTCAGATGGTCTGATTGCACAACAACTACATTGGGTTGATAGAAAAGCTGTGACTAAACCTTTTACTTGTACGGTGAAAACGCGTTATCGTCAACAAGATATTCAATGCCAGGTCAATCCAATATCAGAAGACAAAATCGAAGTGATTTTTGCTAACCCTGTAGCGGCAGTCACTCCTGGACAATCTGCTGTGTTTTATCAAGACGAAGTGTGTCTAGGTGGCGGCATTATTGAGGAACGTATTATTCGAAGTAAGGAGAGTTCGAGTGACGAATAAGTATTACCATACTACTATTGCCCTTGCCGGTGTGATACAAAGTTCTGTTTTAGTTCCCCAGTTAGCCAATACTGGGGTCTGTAGCTCAACACTTTATGAGCAAACTATACATAGCCTTTTTATTACCTCACCACAAACTACCGAAGAAGTGTATGGTGGTATTCAGAATATTAAAACGGGTTTACAAACATTAGTTTATCTGTTTTCATCAGGGCAAAAAGAACAACTGGATGTTGTTCGCTATCTGTTAAGAACATTAAGTATTACCAATAGATTAATAAAAAATAATGATGCATTAAATAATATTGACCAGCGTTTAACGCGTATTTCGGGATTGTATCCTATCATGAATGAAGAAACGATTAGTTCACATGTAGATGATCTGTCTTATTCGTTAGCCGGTATTTATTCCGATATTATTAGCCCATTAACCACTAAAATTAAAGTGATGGGTAAAATTGAGTATTTACAAAATTCTTTAGTTCAAGCAAAGGTGAGAACGTCGTTGTTGGGTTGTATTCGTTCTGCTATTTTATGGTACCAAGTAGGAGGAAGCCGTTTACAGCTATTTTTTCAACGAAAACGCTTAATAAAAACGGCTCAGGCGCTTTTGCAAGAAATTGAAAAAGCAAATTCACTTTAATTTTTTATTACTATTTTAACATCGTAACGGAGTTATCCCGATGGAATTATCTGCACTTACCGCCCTTTCGCCTATTGATGGTCGATATGGAGATAAAACGACAGAATTACGTACTATTTTTAGCGAATATGGTTTATTAAAATACCGTGTACAAGTCGAAGTTCGTTGGTTACAAAAATTAGCTTCACACCCCGAAATTATTGAAGTGCCTGCACTCAGCCAATCAGCCTTGGCGCATCTTAATCAAATTGTTGAACAGTTTAACGAAGATGATGCTAAACGTATTAAAGCGATCGAAAAAACAACCAATCACGATGTTAAAGCGGTTGAGTATTTTCTTAAAGAAAAAGTGAAAACGAATGAAGAGTTGCATGCCGTCAATGAGTTTATTCATTTTGCATGTACATCCGAAGATATCAATAATTTATCATATGCTTTAATGTTAAAAACGGCGAAAGAAAGTGTTTTAATCCCGTATTGGAAAAAAGTAATTGATAAAATTACTGATCAGGCTAAAGCGTATCGTGATTTACCTTTACTTTCCAGAACTCATGGTCAACCAGCTACTCCATCAACGATTGGTAAAGAATTTGCTAATGTTGCTTATCGCTTACAGCGCCAATTAAAACAGCTACAATCGGTAGAAATACTGGGTAAAATCAATGGGGCTACCGGTAACTATAATGCGCATATTGTGGCTTATCCTCATATTGACTGGCATCAATTTAGTGAAGAGTTTGTCTGTTCTTTGGGTTTACAATGGAATCCATTTACAACTCAAATCGAACCGCATGATTATATTGCCGAGTTTTTTGATTGTGTTGCTCGGTTTAATACCATTATGATCGACTTTAATCGTGATATTTGGGGTTATATTTCACTAAATCACTTTAAACAAAAAACGGTAGCTGGCGAAATCGGATCGTCAACCATGCCACACAAAGTCAATCCAATCGATTTTGAAAACTCTGAAGGCAACCTTGGCATAGCTAATGCCATTATTAATCATTTAGGTAGCAAATTGCCAATTTCCCGTTTTCAACGTGATTTAACAGATTCAACCGTTTTACGTAATCTTGGTGTAGGTATTGGTTATGCAATCATTGCTTATCAATCAACCTTAAAAGGATTAAGCAAACTTGAAGTGAATCAAGAGTACTTGTTGGATGAGCTCAATCGTAACTGGGAAGTCTTAGCTGAACCCATTCAAACAGTGATGCGACGTTATGGTATTGAAAAGCCTTACGAGAAACTAAAAGAATTGACGCGAGGAAAACGTGTCGATGCCGAAGGAATGAAGCAGTTTATTGATTCGTTAGATTTACCAGAAAATGAAAAATCACGTTTGAAACAGTTAACACCAGCCAACTATATTGGTTACGCATCAACGTTTATTGATAAACTTTGATTATCTTTTGTTGGTTAATAATCTGAAACATCATTGAATAATGTTTCAGATTATATTGAATCACAATACATGATTGAATGATGTCAATTTGTGATTAAATAACAAACGGTTATTCTTATTCACCTTTAAGACATCAATAATAAAATAACATTAAAAGTATTTATAGGAACATCCATTGAAAATCCGCATTGCAACAAGGAAAAGCCCTTTAGCTCTTTGGCAAGCTAACTATGTTAAACAGCAGCTATTAGCCATTCACCCTGATTTGTCTGTAGAGCTTATCCCTATGGTGACAAAAGGTGATATATTACTTGATAGCCCATTATCAAAAATAGGTGGCAAAGGATTATTTGTTAAACAATTGGAAGAAGCCATTTTAAATAATGAAGCTGATATTGCAGTGCATTCTATAAAAGATATTCCCGTGCATTTTCCCGATGGACTCACACTTGCAACAATCTGCAAACGGGATGATGTCCGAGATGCATTTATTTCAAATCGCTACGAAAATTTATCACAGTTACCTTCTGGTGCAGTGGTTGGTACTTCAAGTTTACGACGACAATGTCAATTACGTGCGCTTTACCCACATTTGTATATTAAAGATTTGCGAGGCAACATTGGTACCCGTTTAGCAAAATTAGACAATCAAGAATATGATGCAATTATTTTAGCCGCTGTAGGATTAAAACGTTTATCATTGCAAGACCGTATTAAACAATATATTGATACTGATGTAATCTTACCTGCTGTCGGTCAAGGGGCAATTGGTATTGAAACACGTGCTAATGATAAGCAAATTTTAGCTTTACTGGCCCCTTTAGATGACCAACATAGTCGAATTTGCATACAAGCTGAAAGAGCAATGAATCAACAATTGCAAGGTGGTTGCCAAGTTCCTATTGCTTGTTATAGCCAAATTTTGGATGACAAGCTATTTTTAAAGGGTTTAGTTGGCAAAACAGATGGTTCTACAATAATCAAAGTCCCTTTGTCCGGTAGCATTACTCAAGCAGAACAGTTAGGACGAGATGTCGCTAATGAATTGTTAATGCTTGGTGCTAAAGCAATTTTAGAGGAATTGAATAGCGAATGATTTTCGTCACCCGTCCTTCACCGCAAGGTGAAGCATTGACTAAATTATTAAATCAAGCCAATTTACAGGCTACCCATCTTCCTTTATTTAGGATTTCAGCAGGTAAGGATCTGCTGAATTTACAATATAATTTAAACCAGTTGTTACCAAATGATATTGTTATTGCAGTGTCGCCACAAGTCGCAAATGTTATTACCACATTTAATCCGCATCTTAATTTTCCTAAACATTTACAGTATTTTGCCATAGGAAATAAAACGGCGGAACTGATTCGTCAATTAGTCCATAAATCGGTAAGTTTTCCAAAACAAGAAAATAGTGAAGGATTACTTGCCTTATTTGATGCTGATATGGTGAAAAACCGAAGAGTTTTAATTTTACGCGGTGATTCAGGAAGACAGCTAATTGCCGATACATTAAGTGCCAAACAAGCCCAAGTCAAACTGGTAGAGTGTTATTCTCGTCATGCTATATCCTATCCGTTGGACATACTGAGTAATTCCATTGAGCATCAGCTCGTTATCATTACCAGTATTGAACATTTACATCAACTTGAGTTGTATTGCCAAACAGAACATAAAAAACAAGCTTGTTTAGTGGTGACCAGTCTAAGAATTTTTGAGGAAGCTAAGCGCCTAAACTGGCAAAATATTGTTTTAGCCAAAAGCGCAAATAATCAAATTTTATTTAAAACAATGATAAGTCTATGTCATAATAATATCAATTATATAAAATCATCTAAATGAGGTTTTTATGCCGATTCGATTTTATGGAGCTAATGCAACCAGTTCAACGATTAGTACCACCTCATTTAGCAAACCTTTTACAACCGATGCACTAACACAAGTGAACAATATTATGAAAGAAGAAAAAAATACGATAACGACAAATTCAAGTCTAACAACAGAAAAAAAATCGACTTCTTCATCCAGCAAAAATAATGTCAATAAAACACCCATTTCAAAACTATCGCTTGTAGCTATTGCTTTAACTTTAGGCTTAGGTGGCTTTGTTTTTTATCACGGCCATGAACAACTTGAAAAACAAAATAGCACTATTTCAATGCTCGAAATGAAAATAGCCAATTTAAAACAAACTACCAAGCAGAGTATTGTTAAGGATTTAGAAAGTAATATTAATGATGCAGTAACCAAACAAAACCAGCAGTTTTCTTCGCTTGAAGAGCGTGTTACTAATCAGTTAAATGAGCAACAAAAGTTACAAAAACAGTTAACCAATCAAATTAATGACACAATTAGGTTAAATGAACAAAATCTTCATAACTTTAACGAACGATTATCAGCAATGTCGAGCACTGATAATAATGTTTGGCTGATATCGCAAGCTAACTATTTAGTCCATTTAGCCGCTCGAAAAATCTGGAGTGATCAAGATTATACCACTGCCCGTTTGTTGTTAAGAAATGCAGATGAAAGTTTAGCACAAACAAATGACCCCAGTTTATTGCCTGCCAGACAAGCCATTAATAAAGATATCAGTTCGCTTTCTGAATTGAGTTTTATCGATTCTGACGGTATTGTTTTGAATTTAATTAGTCTTTCAGATTCGTTGACCGATCTTCCTTTGGTTGAGAATTATAATGATATTGATCTTGGCTTAACGCAGTATAATGATGCTTTGCCAGTTGATGATTCTCACAGCGCATCTTCAGATGCTGATTCAGAAAATAAAATTGACCCAACTAAAAGTTCCGACAATGTGGTCACTTCGTCAATTTCTGATTGGTCGCATAATTTATGGGCAAACATTGATTCTTTTATGCAAAAATTTATTACCATCGAAAAATTGGATAAAAATGATAATAACTTTGCGACATGTTTGTCACAAGCAGGAAAAGATGAAAAGCAGATCGTTAGATGCCATATTTTAAGTACCCCACTAAATTTAGAACAATCACTGTATCTTCGTGAAAATATTCGTTTCCGTCTGTTAATAGCCGCACAAGCTGTACCTCGACATCAAGAGTTGATTTATCAGCGTTCGCTTAATGATGTTGCTGTTTGGGTTAATGCCTATTTTGATAATAATTCGCCAAGTGTTAAAGCCTTCCTAAGTGATCTTGATAATTTGCAAAATCAAACAATTAGTAATAAAAGTGTTCCTGACAGATTAGCTAGCTTAAGTGAACTTGAGAAGTTAATGCAAACTCGTGTTCGTTCTATGTTGGCTAAATAGGAGAATAATAATGATTAAAATATTAGTTATTTTCTTAGCATTAGTTGGGGGATTCTTTTTAGGGCCTTTATTGCAATTCAATCAAGGTTCAGCTGTATTTATCATCGCCAATTATAAAATTAGCATGTCCTTCAATTCTTTTGTTATTTTATTATTGTTGGCGCTTTTTTGTCTTTATTTGATTGATCGATTATTTAAAAAAATCTTCAATTCTAAAACAGCTTTCGGTAATTGGCTTCGTTTAAAATCGCCGCATAAAGCAAAAAAATTAATTGAACAAGCACAATTTTTATTACTTGAAGGTAACTACCAACAAGCAGCTAAACTTTTCATGAAAAGTGCTAAGGGTGCAACCAATACAACATTATCTTATTTATTAGCGGCACAAGCGAATATTGATAATGATCAGTTGATTCAAGCTAACCAAATGCTCGAAGCAGCCGCAGCGACTTGCCAACCTAGCGAAAAATTTGCTTTCCAATTGGTTCAAGTTCGCTTACAGCTTAAGAATCATGAATATGATAATGCTCATACTATTATTGAAAGTTTGTTAAATGAAAAGCCACGTAATGCCGAAGTATTAAGGCTTGCAGATCAACTTTATTATGAAATGGGTAATTATCAAGCTGTTATTGATTTATTACCTATTATGTATAAAGTAAAAACATATAGTGATTCTCAATTAGATCAGTTTAAACAAGCTGCTTATATTGCTCGAATCAAACAGTTATCAACCGATAATGATCCGCTCGCATTAATTAAATGGTGGAAATCACAGCCAAAAGCAATACTTAATAATACTGCGTATCAAAAAGCAATGGCTAACTACCTTAAACAACTTGGCCAAACTGTCGAAGCAGATAAATTGCTGGAATCAGTGGCTAAAATTAAAGATCAAGAAAGAACATAAAAACAGGGCAACAAGCCCTGTTTTTTTAGGTATAAAATATTTTGTATTATAAAAAATATCGAATCAACGCCATAAAGCACATCCCTGTCACAACAATGCACATCAGATTTTTCGTCAATAAAGCCACCAAAATAGTGGGAAGACTAGCTAAACAGTATTCGATCTTGAAATCAGGAAAATGCCCCTGTTTTGCAATAAATAGGTTTTGTACAAAAAGTGCCGTTAAGATACAAAGTGGAACATACGATAAAAATCGAATCACAATATCAGGCAAATGTAACTTTCTAACAAGTATAAAAGGAATAATTCGAGGTAACCATGTTACCAATCCACATCCTATAATGATGAGTAAACTATAAGTAGTCATACTTTACGCTCCATCGCTATTCCCATAAAACATCCAGCAAATGTGCTAATTAATATTGCCATTTCAGGGGATACAAATCGCATTAAGATGATCAGCAGTACTGAAACAGTGAGCATAACAAGAATCTTGTTATACATATTTTTTGTTTTGTCACCTATCAACTGTAAATAAAGTAAACCGATAAACATAGCCACTAAAGCATAATCCAGACCAAACATAGTGGGATCGGGTAACCACTCACCGATTAAAGCACCTATTAAGCAGGATAATATCCAAGCAACATAAGCCGTGACATTCAGTCCATGCATCCATACGGCGTTGACAGGTTTATGATTGGCAATTGCATTCATGGCCACTGCAAAACTCTCATCTGTGAGCAAACTACCAATACCAATATTATCCAGTAATGAAAAACGGCGAAAAGAAGGCGCAGTTGCCATGCTCATTAAAAAATGGCGGGAATTAACCAGAAAAACAGTGAAAATTATGGCTGTAATGGGTGTAGCAACTAACATTAACCCAGCTATGATAAATTGAGCCGCTCCAGCATAAACAATCACAGCAAGTAGAGTTACTTCTAAAATCGTTAAATTTGCCGATTTTCCTACAACACCAGCAGCAATACCTATACCAACGTAGCCTAGTAACGTTGGAATACAAGCATAAACACCATCTTTAAATGTGAGTGACATAACGCATTCTCTTGATAAAAACTTCATCATAATTATTAACACGGTACTGTCAAACAATAAATGATTAATCTTAAAATTTATTTTAAATGAAATGATTGACCAGTTTGTTCTGCGTTTTCAGTCTAGGCAAAATATTCACTTATTTTAACAAGGATCACATTAACGTAATTACACTCAGTAATGTAGTTTGATCGGGTTAATAGTAATTATTAAGATAAATAGTTCGACTATGCACCACTCCGCCTGTAAATTTGTTATAATCCTTTAAATTGTTTTTTAAGATAATCAAAATCGATTTTATATGAAAAATAACATATCAAACCAGTATACGGGTACACTTTTTATTATTTCGGCTCCGAGTGGAGCAGGAAAGTCAAGTTTGATTCGGGCTTATTTAGAGCAAAAAAATCAGTATCCGGCAAAAGTTTCAATTTCGCATACCACCCGAGCGCCAAGACCAGGCGAAGAACATGGTGAAGATTATTATTTTGTGGATCATGACCATTTTGAGTCATTGATTAGTCAGCAGGCATTTGTCGAATATGCAAACGTATTTGATCACTATTATGGTACTTCGAAAGCAGAAATTGAGCAAAGCTTATTACAAGGAGTTAACGTATTTTTAGATATTGATTGGCAAGGTGCACAGCAAGTTAGAGAAAAAATGCCACAATCCAAAAGTATTTTTATCTTACCGCCCTCGTTAGCAGAACTTGAACATCGTCTTATTAAGCGAGGACAAGATACCGAACAAGTTATTCGTAAAAGAATGGCAAAAGCACAAGCTGAAATTTCACATTATCATGAATATGACTATGTGATTATTAATGATGATTTTAACACTTCATTAAACGCCCTTAATTCTATCATTATTGCAGCAAGTTTAGAGCGTGATAAACAAGAAGTCATTCATCAATCATTCTTCACAAAACTTTTAACGCACAATAATTAATAATCATGCTGATATAGTTGAGTACTAATCATTTGATACTTATTTAATACACATATCGCCGATGTTATCGGCGATATATAAAAGCGTTAGCGTTAATTACCTAGTCCTTGTTCAGCCTGATCATTCTGAATAAGTTCTATCTTATAACCGTCGGGATCTTCAACAAAGGCAATAATGGTCGTTCCACCTTTCACGGGACCAGCTTCACGGGTTACGTTACCACCAGCAAGTTTAACGTCTTCACACATTTTGGCGACATCATCAACACCAATAGCAATATGACCAAATGCATTACCATGGTCATACTCTTGCGTTCCCCAGTTATACGTTAGCTCAATAACGGAACTGACAGATTCATCATCATAACCGACGAAAGCTAACGAATATTTGTATTCTGTATTTTCACTTGTTCTTAATACTTTCATTCCCATAACTTGAGTATAAAAATCAATAGAACGTTGTAAGTCTCCTACACGTATCATCGTATGTAAAATGCGCATTGCTAAAATATTCCTTTTTATTAGTGAGATTAATATTGAGTTTATATGTTCATATTTAGTGACGCAAATTTTTTTGATGTCATAGCAGGCAAAACATTATCAACCGAGTGATAAAACGTTTAGTAGTTTAGATGAAGTAGAGTATGAAATCGCTTTCATATAAAATAGATAGAAAGACTTTTATTTATACAAGGTATAAACAAAAGTCTTGGAATGTAAACTAATAATAAATGGGTTAGTAACTTTTAATGACAACTATTGTGTTGAAGTAGTATAACGAGGAGAAGCACTTATCTGCCTTCCATTACTCACTAATCTAACTTGTTGACCAACATAAAACTCTTTGGTTGTGCCTTTTTGCACAATCACAATATTTGCACCATTTGCTTGCTTAATTTCTAATTCAACCGCATTTGATTGGCTTGCTTTATCCTCGATTGTGTTACCAATTAACGCACCACCAATCGCACCTGTTGCAACGGCTAAAGCTCTACCGGCTCCATCACCAATGGTGTTACCAAGTACACCACCAATCACGGCACCACCTAATGAACCTACCACATTTTCACTTCGTCCATTAGATGCATTTGTTTGAATTTTAACTGGTCTTACTGAAACAACAGTGCCATAACTTACTTGTTGAACTTGTTTTGCTTGATCGGTTGTATAAACATCGCCAGAATAGATATCACTATTACTACATCCCGAAAGGATAGCAACTATGATACTTGTTAAAACAATTTTTTTCATATTTGATTCCCCATATATATTATTGAAGTTATACTTTTTTTGTCAGATTAAGCATAATATTCTTTTACAATAACAACAATATCTTTTTCATTATTTTATCAATAGATAATACAATTTACATTTAAGTTGGAGTATACTCAAGTTAATAGTTTATATGACATACAATAAGTATATGAAACGGTTATTTTTTCAATTATTATTATCAGTTATGATATCGGCCTGTCATAATTCATATCAACAACAAAAAAATGACGTAATAACAAACATTAAGCCGCAAGATGAGGTTCATAATGATTGTTTAAATAATAGCGTAACAAAAAACTTACATAAAATTGACAATATTGCTGTACAAGGGTGTCCAGTAAGATAATCTAATAGGCATAATTAACATAATGAAAACTATCGAAATTGACGACGAATTATATAAATTTATTGCAGGGCAAACAAAACACATTGGTGAAGATGCATCAAGTATATTGCGACGTTTGTTAAAAATAGAAGCGGATCCTGTTAACTCAAACGCCAAAGTTCATTTAGAAAGTCATTACTCGATGTTCAATGATTTGTTAACCAGCGATACCTTTACGAATGAAAAATCGATTATCAGTCGTTTTTTATTATTACTCGCTGCGCTTTATAACTATAATCCAGCACTTTTTGCCATTGCGGCGACATCGCTTCATGGTAGTAAACGCCAATATCTAGCTAAAGATAAAAAATCTTTAGAGATTTCGGGTAAAAATACTAAACCTCGTGAAATTATTGGCACACCTTATTGGGTAATCAGTAATACCAATACGGCAAGAAAAATTTATATCATTGAATCAATCATGAGCGACATGGGGATTTCAGAAAATACGATTAACCAAATTAAAGATGTGTTTTCAACATCAGTGAAATAAAATTTCTGTAGTCACATATTAATCAGAAAAGCGCTGTAACCATTATCAAATGATTAAAAATTATGTAGAGGAGCGAAAAATGGCAAACCATAGCCGAGCGGGATTATTAGCTAAACCTTCTGATCTAATCAATGTGGAAACCTTACAAGATAACTATTTTCGAATTAAACCCGATACCGATAATATTAGCCAATTGGTGATTTTCGGCACTTCAGGACATCGAGGTAGTTCAAATAAAGGCACATTCAATGAAGCCCATATACTCGCTATCGCTCAAGCTATTGCCGAATACCGTAAATCCCATGGTATCACTGGTCCTTGTTTTATTGGTCAAGATACGCATGCTTTATCTGAATTAGCGCTCAAATCAGTGCTTGAAGTGTTCGTTGCTAACGAACAGACTGTTGTTATTGCACATGATTGGGGATATACCCCTACTCCAGTTATTTCACATGCAATTTTAACGTATAATCAAGATAAAAAATCACAGCTTGCTGATGGTATTGTCATTACTCCTTCCCATAATCCCCCAGAAGATGGTGGAATTAAATATAATCCAACAAATGGTGGCCCTGCTGATACTGACATCACTAAACAAATCGAACATCGAGCAAATGAACTCCTTAAACAGCAATTAGACGGTGTGAAAAGGGTCTCATTAGACAAAGCCACTCATTCACAATTTATTCATACCAAAGAATATGAGACTGATTATATTAACGATCTGGAAAACATTGTTGATCTTGCATTGATTAAATCTTCATCGCTTAAAATAGGCGTTGATCCATTAGGTGGCGCAGGTATTACCTATTGGCCCCGAATTGCTGAAAAGTATGGTCTGAATCTTGATATTGTAAATAACAAAATTGATCCTACCTTTAGTTTTATGCATTTAGATCACGACGAAGTGATCAGAATGGATTGTTCCAGCCGCTGGGCAATGGATGGTTTGTTAAATTTAAAAGATAAGTTTGATCTAGCATTCGGTAATGACACCGATTTTGATCGCCATGGGATCGTTACGCCAAAAGGATTAATGAACCCAAACGCTTATCTTTCAGCTTGTGTAAATTATTTATTTCAGCACCGTCCAGAGTGGCATAAAGATGTTGCCATTGGCAAAACAGTGGTGACAAGTTCAATGATAGATCGCGTTGCAAACAGCCTAAACCGAAAATTTTTAGAATACCCTGTCGGTTTTAAATGGTATGCCCAAGGACTTTATGATGGGCAATTAGGTTTTGCCGGTGAAGAAAGTGCTGGCGCATCATTTTTACGAACGAATGGTAAAGTTTGGTCAACCGATAAAGATGGGATTATTTTATGTCTACTGGCAGCAGAAATGACCGCCAAAATAGGCAAAAACCCTCAAGAACAATATCAACAACTTGAGGATAAATTTGGCGTTTCTTATTATGGCAGAATCCAGGCATCCGCATCATTTGCTGAAAAACAAAAACTAGCCAAACTTGATGCAAGCCAACTGACAACCGATCACCTTGCGGGTGAAAAAATTACCCAATGTTTAACCTCTGCGCCAGCTAATCATGCCCCAATTGGTGGATTGAAAGTTATCACTGAAAATGGCTGGTTTGCAGCCCGACCTTCTGGCACTGAAGATGCGTATAAAATTTATGCGGAAAGTTTTATCAGCAATCAGCATTTAGCTTTACTTCAAGAAGAAGCACAACAAATTGTTGCTAATGCCATTAAGTAATTGAAACAAAAAAGCCGACGTTATGTCGGCTTTTAATTATGAATGTACGAAAAAGATTTTTTATTGTTTATTTTTATAGGTAGTTGTATATAGCTTAATGAAATATGCTTAATACACCCACATTATGAACATTTGACGCTTAATGTTTTCGAAGTGATTTTACTTTATTTATATTTGTTAATTTCAAGTTATTTAAGTCTAAATTTGGAAAATCTACAACAACAATAACAAGGTCTAAACCACAATTGAGTGACCAAATAATTTATAAATTAAAATTAAGTTTATCAACTTAATCAATGTAGTTAATGATAATTGGTTTACTGTCTATGTAAGAAAAATTGGATAGATGTCATCATATCCCCAATAAATTGATGTTTTTTATTGAGGATGTGATTTAGTTTTTAGATTCGTGTTGGTTTTTTGGCTGTGGCTTGTCTTGATGATTTTGACAAGTTTTTAAGTTTAGTTCTTTTTGGTCTGAAACTACGTTTATCCGTTTTGGCGTCAATGAATGAT
The DNA here is from genome assembly GCF_046635725.1 of Gilliamella sp. CG22. Taxonomy (NCBI): domain Bacteria; kingdom Pseudomonadati; phylum Pseudomonadota; class Gammaproteobacteria; order Orbales; family Orbaceae; genus Gilliamella; species Gilliamella sp. CG22. The sequence continues at coordinate 153,120 of NZ_JBIDFK010000005.1, read as the reverse complement.
TTGGATTCTTTTGCTAATCCGACAATTTCACGTAGATAATTAACCGAATCAATACTTAACTCCATCCAAGTTCCTCGTGATAAACCTTTAGGCAAGGTTATATTGCCATAACGAATACGCAGCAAACGGCTTACTTGTACATCAATCGCTTCCCACATTCGTCGCACTTCACGGTTACGCCCTTCAGTTATGACGACATTAAACCACTGATTTAAACCATCACCACCTTGCGCTTTTACAGATTTAAAAGAAGCTGGACCATCTTCAAGTTGCACCCCTTTGCGTAATTGATTAACTTGCTGATCAGTCACATTTCCAAATACACGTACCGCATATTCACGTTCTATTTCATGACGAGGATGCATTAATCGATTAGCCAATTCACCATCTGTGGTAAAAAGGAGTAAACCGGAAGTATTAATATCCAATCGTCCAATATTAATCCAACGGGCATTTTTTAAACGCGGTAATCGAGCAAAAACCGTTGCTCGCCCTTGTGGATCGCTTCGCGAACAGATTTCCCCTTCAGGTTTGTAATAGGCTAATACACGACAAACCGTTTTTTCTTTACTTCTTAGCTGAACTAAGTGTCCATTAATTCGAATTTTAGGGTTAGCATTTACATCAACCCTATCACCTAATGTTGCAATTTTTCCGTCAACGCTAATTTTTCCTGCGGCTATCATCGCCTCAATTTCACGACGTGAGCCATTACCTAAATTAGCTAACACTTTTTGCAACTTTTCAGTATTGTCATTTACTTTTTTCATATTTTCCTCGCTACCTTCACAGGTATCAGATTAACTATATCTTTGTTCGTTTTGTGAAAAACGACGATTTACTCATATTGCTTTACTAGCATTACAATTAATACGATAGTGCTCAGCTTGACTAACTTAAAAATGGATAGTGTTTACCAAACAAAATCTTTAGATTATCCATAATTTGAACTTCAATATTTCAAAAACACATAATAAATAGCTACCATGATTAAATAATCCAGATGCTTTTAATAGTGAGCTCTTGAAATATTTGATCACGATTCAAAAGGTTTTATATCACCACTTCCTTGACGAATAATATCAGGGTAATCATTTGTTAAATCAATAACGGTTGTAGGTTGTTGACCTATATAACCACCATGGACAACAGCATCAAGTAGATGTCCAATTCTATCCTCAATTTCATCCGGATCGGATTGCGCTTCCTCTTCATTTGGTAAAATTAACGTTGTGGTCATCAATGGTTGCCCTAATAGATCCAGTAACGCTAAATCAATTTTGTTGTCCGGTATACGCAACCCTATGGTTTTTCGCTTGTCATTCATCAAGCGACGTGGTACTTCTTTACTTGCAGGTAAAATAAAAACGTATTTACCGGGCGTATTATTTTTTAACAGTCGAAACGTAATATTATCGACCATTGCATAGGAAGATAATTCCGATAAATCTCGACACATCAACGTAAAATTATGATATTTATCAAGCTGTCGTATTTTACAAATACGCTCAACACCATTTTTATTATCAAGCAAGCAACCTAATGAATAACCGGAATCAGTAGGAAAAGCGATAACGCCACCCTCTTTTAAGATTTTAACAACTTGTTCTAATAATCGATTTTGAGGATTGTCCGGATGAATATAAAAAGTTTGGCTCATAATGTTCTTCTATATTAATATTAAATTTAAAACACTTTTTACAATGTCAGATTGGCTATCATGAAGGTTGATAGCATGTTAACTTAAAGCAATTTTAGTCCATATTAATTTAGTTTCCAATTATGCCAAATCGGTGTGACACTGCCTGGCAAAGGGTGCGTTTTTCCTAAATCTAAATAGTTAACCAGATCATGAAAATCCGAACCTTGCGAAGCAAGCAGTTCAAATTCGTTGGCTAATTTAGCTAATCGCTGTAAGTCATCTTGTGTTTGTCGGCTTTGCGAAACTTCAATGGCATCACCACCCCAAGTTTTGAAATCATTAATTAATAATTTCAATTTAGTGCCAGTTAAATCATAACGGGTCGGGTGCGCTAATACTGCAAATCCACCTGCCACATGAATCGCCGTTATTGCCTCTTCAATACTACACCATTTTGCTGGCACATAAGCATATCCACTTTTTCCAAGATATTTTTTAAATGCCGTTTTCACATCTTTGACTAAACCTTGAGCAACAAGAAATCGAGCAAAGTGTGCACGAGACACAATATCCCCCTTTGAAAAAGTCTTTGCTTGTTCATAAGCATCATCAATATGTAACTTGCCCAATTTATAGCTAATTGCCATTGCGCGATCAATCCGACCTTGTTCTTGAGCTTGAAGCAATGTTAATAATTGTTGATTTTCAATATCAATATTCAATCCAACAATATGAATTTCATTATTTTTCCAAGCGGTTGATATTTCAACTCCACTCACCAGTTTAACCGGAAGATTTTCAGTTAAGATCAACTTTTGCGCTTCAGGAATTCCTTTTATGGTATCGTGATCCGTTATCGCTAATATGTCAATTTGGTTATCGACAGCACGTTTAACCAGCTCGCTTGGTGATAGAACACCATCAGAGGCTATAGTATGAGAATGCAAATCTACGATCACTTTTTTCTCGAAAATTATTTTTAAACGTGTAATATACCACACAATTTGCGTGACCACTAAAAGGTATATTATGAAAGATCAAATTCTGCTTGCCCAACAAGATACTCAATCAATTATTGATGAACTTTTAGAAGATGGGAGTGATCCCCATGCGCTATATTTGATAGAACATCATATTTCTTCAGAAAACTTTGATAAACTTGAAAAAGTTGCAGTAGAAGCCTATAAATTAGGTTATGAAGCAACAGATCCTGATGAAGATGTCGATGATTCTGGTAACGTTATTATTGGTTTTGATATCATTGCTGAAAGCCCCCTCAGTGCTGATTTAATCAATGCACAAATTGCCCAAATTATGACGTTGGCGCACCAATTTAATGTGAATTATGACGGTTGGGGCACTTATTTTGAAGACGGAAGTGACGATATTTTAGATGATAGCGTCTTTGACAATGAAACGTTACATTAATAGCCTAGAAACATTGAACTAATTATTTACCATTCTTATCCAATGGTGATTGGATAAAAATGGTAAACTGTTTCGATTACTCGTTAACTTGCTCAATACGACTTATTCTTTTTCGATCAACTGAAAGACTACGTACTGATACAACATCACCTTTTTTAATTGTCACGGGATCAGTATAGCGATGCCAATTTTTACCATTATCCGTCGAATATTCTATAATTAATCCCGGAAAAACAATATTAGCATTGAGCTGATTGTTCTCAATTTTAGCCCCTGGGATAGGTAATCGATAATCTATTCCCATTAAATCCAATTTCGCTAATTCTCGCTGACCAACTAAGTTAGCAAAACGTACCCAATCTTGCCGTAATTTTTGTTGATCCACATACTGTGTTTTCCCTTGTATGAATTCACGATCTTTTTGATAACTAAGTTCCCAATCGGCTTGGTGCCACGCTCTTTCTGCCACCGCTAGCAAACGAGGAAATGCCATATATTCCATTTTATTATCGCTACGAATATCTTCTGTCCAAATTTGCGCAGATAATCCGTAAGCGCCCGACCAATTAAGTGTACCTTTAGCGGTGAATGGATTGCCGTCGCGGTCTAACGACGTTTCAGCATTTTGAGGTAAGTTATCAGGCGCAAAAGTAAATATTTTACGTTCATCATTGTAACGTGTAGCCCAATAATAACCGCTTTCTTTAGGATTGACTTCGTATGGCATATCTAAATAGACATAATCCGGATTCGAAATAATGACTTGATAGCCTTTATTTGCCCATTCATTGACTGAGTCAGCCCCACCCCAATAAAGAGTATCCCAAAAGTTCACCGTGACTTTATCAACAGCAAAAGATTTAGCACTGTCGGCATGTTTCATGCCGTCTTGCCAAGCCTGCATATGGTCAATACCATGTTCCTTAATGATAGTACTAACCTGCTCAGCAAAATAACTTGGTAGATGTTCAATTTGTTTGACAATACCCTTAGATATAAAAGCTTGGCATGCTTGTGATTTAGCCCATGGATGGTCTTCATTGCTTTGATCGATAATACCTTTAAAAGCAACTTTTTCTTTAAGCTGTAAATCTTGGTAGCCAGATCCTAAATGGATATTTTTAGCTTCATCACCACCAAAATGCCAAGTTGTCAAAGGTTGGCCTGCCTCGATGTGCATGCTAGCTATTTCATCAATAATCTTATTTACAAACCGTTTAGACGAGTCAAGACAAGGGTTTAAATAACTTAATCGATTATAAAATTGAACAGTTGTCGTGTTAGAAGTATCCGTTGGGTCAACTAAACGGAATTCGTTCGCTTTCTGTTCTTTGCCTTCTTTCATTAAACGGTTATAACGTGCTTCCATAGAGACAATCGCCGCTCTAGCATGAGCAGGCATATCAATCTCTGGGATGACCTCAATAAACCGTGCTTTAGCGTATTTAATAATTTCAATATAGTCTTGACGACTTAAATATCCCGAGCCAGATGTATTACTATCAGGACCAGATCCTAATTGAGGAAGTAAACAAGTTTGTTCAGTAAGATCATGGCAACGTTTACTACCAATTTCGGTGAGTTCTGGTAATCCTGGGATCTCAATTCGCCAACCTTCATCATCACTTAAATGAAAATGAAATTTATTCATTTTATATTTTGCCATTTGATCTAATAAACGCAAAATGGCCTGTTTAGATTTAAAATTACGGCCAATATCAAGCATGACACCACGATATTCAAATCGAGGCGAGTCAATGACATTAAGTGTTGGAATGGTATGAGAATGATCGACATAAATTGTCGATAAAATGGATTGGATCGCGTAAAAAATTCCAGTCTCATCATAAGCTGTAATGATTGCTTTGTCTTTGTTGATTACTAATTGATAAGCCCCTGCTTGCTTTTGGGAAAATTGTTGAGGTTCGATTGTTGCTTGTATTTTAAAGCCTTGTTGAGTAATCGGGATATTTAATGCTTTAAATTCAGTCTGTATGACAGCTAAACTGTCTTGATTTAATCCATTTAAAACTAAATTTACTCCTTGCGAATCGAGCGTTATATCTTCATTTCCAATGGATATTTTACTTGGTGTTGGCAAGATTTGCCCACGTAATGTTTCTGCCGATAAGTTTTCAATATCGGCATTATATTGAAAACGATTGACGGGTGTCATTAAAATATTATGATCATCAGCCGTTCTTTTCCAGTGTTGATTAATTGGCGACACAAATGCCGATAAATTATCAGAATCTGTATTGGTATTTGCTATAATTTTAGGGGTTGCATTGGTCGATGTCACATACCAACGAGGCATAATATCACTTTCGCTCAAGATCCAATATTCACCAATCATAGGAATTTCGATAGTGCCTTTAGCAGGAAAACCAACAAATTTATCCGTCGGCTCAATTTTATGAAGATCACCTGTTAGGTGTGTAATTTTAAACTGATCATTGTCAACCGACAAAATCATACGAATACTACTAAAATAAATTGCCCAATCTTTATCATTAATTGCTGAACCTTTATTTGTTAACGAAATAGTCACTTTATTACATGCAGCCCAATCCGCACCTAAAGTAGCACAATTGATACCATGATCATTTGCCTGATTATCATTAACAGTATATTTAACATTAAGTTGAGCACTCATTACATCAACTGTCTTTTGATTTGCATAAGCTGATTGTGTAACGCCTACACTTAATAAAGAGGCTATCGAGGTTGCAAGTATTGCAGTTTTAAGCTTTTTCATTATTTTTTTACCTATTTTTGTTTTGCATTAAATATAGTGAATGGAACGGTAACAATAAATTTGATATCTCGTTCATCTTGGAAAATATTGCCATAACCTTCACTCCAGCTTGGTATTTTTGAGTGGTTATTATATTTGGTATAATGTAATTGGAAAGAGGTGTTTTTAGCAAAACCTTGTGGTACGGTATAACCTAAATCGAAGTTATAAGCTGATTCAATCAACCGTCTTTTTTGGTCAAAATCTTTATTAGTACTTGGTTTAGCATCCCAGCCATAAGCATACGAAGCGCCAGTTCTCCAACCAGATAAATAGTGTGATAGATGACTTAAATCATAGGTAACTTCTGCAAATAATGCTTTTTCACCATTGGCATTAAAATCTGAACGTGAATTCCACCAGACATCTAAACGACCATTTGAGGAAGCATAATCAGGCGTCATTCGTTGTAAGAAGAATCCTTGTTCACCTTCTGCTTTAACTGCTACACCTTCAAGACGTAACCCTACTGGCCCCATTTGATAACCTAACGTCGCAGCTTGTAACCATGCTAAACCATCATATACTTTAGCCCCCTTATGAGACTGATCTTTCGCACCATAAAATTGATAACTCATTGTTAACGGGTTATCCAAAATATCTAATTGATAAGACGCTTTACCAAAAAACTGATTCATATAGTTATGGGATTGACCAAATGCGCCTTCTAGCACGACATTATTTTTAAAATCATACTTCAAACCAGCAGAATGTAAGTAATCGATCTTTCTTCCTTTTTGCCATTGTCTAAATTCATAAAGTCGTTTATACCAAGGTGCTTTATATTTATCTGCCCACATATAGGACATAGATAACACCCCCGCAGAGTCAAAATCGAGCTTTGTACCAAATTCAACGCCTCGATAAGTGCCTGGTAATAAACTCCAGTGTGGAGCAAGCAACGTTTGTCCTGACGGTTGAATATACCCCGCTTTGAGCCAAAATAGTTCATCAAGTTTGAAGTTCATTTGGGCTTTATAGAAACTAAGACCACTAATATCTTTTTTCCAATTTTCGTCCCAACGATTATTGGCACCACTAAAACCGATTTCATTAGGATGACCATTACCACCATTACTGACTTCCCAAGCACCATAGCCGCCCAATTCTAAAGCAAACATATCGGCTATATAACCTGTTTTAAAATCCAGATTGGTATTGAAAGAAGTATGCCTTAGGTTTTTCTCATATTTATGTTGAGTGACATTCTTTCTTTCCCGATCACGATTCCAAAAAAAGACATTACCGGTTAATGAAGCATCCTCAACAAAGGGATGGGTATATTCTGCTTGTGCAGGCAACGCACTGATTAAAATGGAGCAAGACAAAATGAGCTTAGTGATACGACTGAGTGAACGAGTGGTTAATAGGGGGTTATAAAAATTCATATCTGCTTCCTTGAAATGACTTTTTTAAATCAACGATCAGATTAGTCCGTTAACAACTTATCTTTATGGATCAAAAAATCATTTTCTACCTAAAATCAATAAAATACGACAAAATTAATGTCAATCTTCTGTACAAACAATTGGTTAAATTTACTAAATTAATCTAAAACTCCTGTGAATAAGGTGTTTTTATAATGCATAAACATATTTTGGTTATCAAATTAAATGTTGTTAAATCGTGATCCGAATCACCAAAACACCCCTTTTTTTTTCTAATTTTTCGATAAATATCACAACTTTTTTTATATTAAAAAATAAGAAAAGATTAATAGAGTTTTGAATTAACCCAGACGATCGCTTAACGCATTCAGATGTATAAATCCTATGTTTAAATAAATTTGCTTGTCAGAAATGAAAATATAGGGAGGGGAAAAAAGAAAAATCAAAAAATTCGTATTACCAATACTGAGATTAAACCCTATTGATAAAATTTAATTTATTAATAGGGATTTAATCACATCAATCAATTTTAATTTTCAGTATTAATTTCATCAAAACTTTTTACTAGCTCATCAATAGCTTTCATCTGTTTTAAAAATGGCTCAAGTTTAGCTAATGGAAGTGCTGAAGGTCCATCACATTTTGCATGGCTTGGATCAGGATGTGATTCTAAAAATAGCCCTGCAATACCCACTGCCATGCCTGCACGAGCAAGTTCGGTCACTTGTCCACGACGTCCACCTGATGCTGCTCCCATAGGATCACGACATTGTAAGGCATGAGTGACATCAAAAATTACCGGTGAACCATGGCTGGCTTTTTTCATGATATTAAAGCCAAGCATATCGACCACTAAATTATCATAACCAAAGCAGCTACCACGATCACACAGAATGATTTGATCATTGCCTGCTTCCTCAAATTTTTCAACTATATTGCCCATTTGTCCGGGACTAACAAATTGTGGTTTTTTAACGTTAATGACGGCACCTGTCTTCGCCATTGCCACAACGAGATCGGTTTGTCTGGCTAAAAAAGCCGGTAATTGAATAACGTCAACAACATCGGCAACGGGTTGACACTGTTGTTCGGTATGAACATCAGTAATGATTTTTACGCCAAATTGTTGTTTTAATTCTTGAAAAATTTTCATGCCTTCTTCCAAACCAGGGCCACGATAGGAATGAACAGAAGAACGATTCGCTTTATCAAACGAAGCTTTGAAAATATAAGGGATGTTGAGTTTATCCGTGACCGTCACAAAGTGCTCACAAATTTTCATTGCCAAATCACGTGATTCAAGCACATTCATACCACCAAATAACACAAATGGAAGATCATTTGCGACCGTAATATCCCTGACTTTTACTTGTTTTTGCTTCATCATAAATTGTTTCCTAGTTAAGGTTTGAACCAACGACCAAGCGTCACTCGATCATTGCCACTATAGTCTGTGAAGGTTTCAACTAATTGAAATCCATGTTGTTTGAAAATCGTTTGTACTGCAGAGCCTTGCTTCCAACCATGCTCGATCAGTAACCAACCATATTGATTCAGATGTTTGGTAGCCCCTTTGACAATTAGCTTTATATCCGCAAGTCCATCGTCGTCTGACACAAGTGCTGTTCTTGGCTCATAACGAACATCACCTTGAGATAGATGAATATCTGTTGGCTCAATATAAGGCGGGTTGGATGTTATCATCGAAAATTTACGGGTTTTGAGTGGTTTATACCAATCACCTTGTAAAAAATAAACATTATTTACACCGATTTGTGTCGCATTTTGTTGAGCTAATATTAGCGCATCTCGATTTTTTTCAACAGCAGTAAAAAGACAGTCTCGGCGTTCTGTTGCCATAGCAATGGCTATGGCTCCTGTACCTGTTCCAAGATCTAAAACTTCACAGGGAATTTTAGGTAGGTATTCTAATCCCAGCTCAACTAATTTTTCGGTATCTGGTCTTGGAATCAAGGTACAGTCCGACACATTAAATTTTAAAGACCAAAACTCTTTTTCACCGGTAATGTAAGCAATCGGTTCACCCGCTTGCCGACGAGCTAAATATGCATTGAGGCGCATTAACTCATCGTCTGATAATGAAGTTTCACTAAACGCCATTAAAAATGTTCGTGTTTTGTGCGTCACAAAACTTAATAGTATTTCCGCATCACGCTTGGGACTTTCACTTTCACTTAAAGTTTGAGATGCATATTTAAGCCACTCTAAATAAGTCATTCATCTTGTTCCGATAATGCAGCAAGCTGGTCTGCCTGATATTCTTGTACAATTGGTTCAATCAACATTTCTAACTTGCCTTCCATAACTTCATCTAAGCGATAAATCGTCAAATTGATACGATGATCTGTTACTCGTCCTTGTGGATAGTTATAGGTTCGAATACGATCTGAACGATCACCAGTACCTAAAAGGTTACGTCTGGTCGACGCCTCTTCTTGTTGGCGTTTTCGGGTTTCAGCGTCTTGGATTCGTGCTGCTAACACCGACATCGCTTTAGCTTTATTTTTATGTTGAGAACGTTCATCCTGACATTCAACCACAATTCCTGTTGGAATATGCGTAATACGAATAGCTGAATCGGTTGTATTAACGTGCTGCCCCCCTGCCCCAGACGAACGATAAGTGTCAATTTTTAAGTCAGCGGGATTAATTTCAGGCATTTCTGCTTCTGGAATTTCAGGTAACACCGCAACCGTACATGCAGATGTATGAATACGACCTTGCGATTCTGTTTCAGGTACACGCTGCACACGATGACCACCCGATTCAAATTTTAAGTTACCATAAACGCCGTCGCCACTGACTAACATAATGACTTCTTTATAGCCACCATGCTCACCCTCATTGGCACTCATAATTTCAACTCGCCAATGACGGGATTCTGCATATCTTGTATACATTCTTGCAAGATCGCCAGCGAATATTGCTGCTTCATCTCCACCTGTTCCAGCTCGAACTTCAACAAAGCAGTTATAATCATCATTGGGATCTTTAGGTAATAATAAAACTTGTAACTGCTTTTCTTGCTCTTCGATACGGTTTAACGCTTCATTTAACTCTTCTTGAGCCATTTCACTCATTTCAGGATCGGCAAGCATCATTTTAGCAGTTTCAATATCTTCTTGAGTCTGCTTCCAACTTGTAAAACATTTCACCACACCCGTTAATTGCGCATATTCTTTAGAAAGAGTACGGAATCGATTTTGATCGGCAATCACCGAGGCATCAGACAATAACGCTTGAACCTCTTCGTAGCGCTCTTGCAAAGTTTCTAACTTACTGATAATTGAGGGTTTCATATAAAAGTCTATTTTTAATCGTGAATAAATGAATTTGCGGGGCATTATATACTTAATCGCCTTTAAAATACAGTTTCCCTACTTTTTCATCCTTGCAACTATTAATAATGCTGTGAAATATCTCAGAATTTTATTTTAAACACAGACATTCAAAAAGTGTTATTCATTTCACAAAAATCACTTTTTAATCTTTTCAAAAATTTGCTTAGTCGTTACTATAATTCAGTTGATTGATTACTTTGTTAAAAGGTCTTTACTTTATTCAACACTTTTTATGAATACAGGAAAAGATAACTAAAAATATGTTAAATGATCGGTTTAAGGCACAGATTTTACTGTTAAATAACGTTTATTAAGAAGGAATAAGCTTAAATATCAATATTCGCATCACATTCACTCTTTTACAGGTTGATAATATGAAGCAAACGATATGGAAACTTGAAAATTGTATTAAAGATTATGATTGGGGAAGTATCGATAGTATTACGACTTTATTTGGTATTAAAAGCCCAAGCCAAAAGCCGATGGCTGAAATATGGATGGGTATACATCCTCTGGGTTGTTCAAAGATTATCGGTTTAAATGGCGAAAAGATAAATCTTAATGCGCTTATCAATCAAAACCCATTGCAGATTTTGGGTAAAAATACTTATCAACTTTTCGGTACTCTTCCCTATTTATTCAAAGTACTCGCAGCAAATAAACCCCTTTCAGTTCAGGTTCATCCGACTAAAGCTGATGCTCAAAAAGCTTTTGAAAAAGAAAATAAATTAGGTATCGATCTTCATTCACCAAACCGAAATTTTAAAGATCCCAATCATAAACCAGAATTATTGTATGCACTCACGCCATTTAAAGCCATGAATTCGTTTCGACCGATTGAGCAAATATTATCATTTTTTTCGCAAATAACTATCCCTATTTTTAACCATGAATTAGCACAATTACAAAATAATCATCATCCAAAACAACTGAAACACTTTTTTCAATTCTTGTTGAATCTTTCACCAGACCAAAAATTACAAGCTATTCATCAATTATTAGCCTGTACTAGAAGTTTCAATCAAGAGCCTTTTTTAACCATTCATACACTGGTAAAAGATTATCCTAACGATATTGGTTTGTTTATGCCTTTAATTTTAAATGTGATTGAACTCAAGCCATCTCAAGCGATGTTTTTACATGCCCAAACACCGCATTGTTATTTATCGGGAACCGGTTTTGAAGTGATGGCAAATTCAGATAATGTTTTAAGAGCAGGTTTAACCCATAAGTTTATTGATATTGACGCATTAATAGCGAATACGAACTTTAGCAGTATTGATGCTAGTGAATTGCTAATTAATCCGTTAATTAATCATAATAAAATTGATTTTCCTGTTCCCGTTAATGATTTTAAATTTGAAATCATTCAAAGTGATCTTCAATTAAGAAAAGAAAAAGTCAACAGCCCTCAAATCCTATTTTGTGCAAATGGCGCTATTACATTAACAACAAAACATGAAGTACTCACTTTAAATAAAGGGGAATCAGTGTTTATTGCGTATCATGCCAAATATTATAGTTATAGTGGGAAAGGATGTTTTGCAAAAGTGAGTGATTAAAAAAAAGCCGTCAATCATTGACGGCATAAATTTTAAGATAGATAGAATGACTGAATATAAACTATTTTTTTACTGCTTTCGGATTCGGTAAATCAGTTACCGTTCCTTCATAAATTTCAGCAGCAAGTCCAATTGATTCATGAAGTGTTGGATGCGCATGAATAGTTAAGGCTATATCTTCGGCATCACACCCCATTTCAACCGCAAGGGTAATCTCTCCAAGCAATTCACCGCCATTAGCGCCAACGACTGCGCCACCTAAAAGGCGATTATCTGCTTTATTGAAGATCAGCTTAGTCATCCCTTGTGAACAATCCGATGCGATAGCTCGCCCAGATGCTGCCCATGGGAAGATAGACACTTCATAATCAATACCCTTTTCTTTCGCTTCTTTTTCGGTTAAACCAACCCAAGCAACCTCTGGCTCAGTATAAGCAATAGAAGGAATCGTTTTTGGATCAAAATAGTGTTTTTTGCCCGCAATCACTTCAGCAGCCACATGTCCTTCGTGAACGCCCTTATGCGCAAGCATTGGTTGACCAACAATATCACCTATAGCATAGATATGTGGAACATTGGTGCGCATTTGTTTATCGACTTCAATAAAACCACGATCAGTAACGTTCACGCCGGCTTTTTCAGCACTAATTAGTTTTCCATTTGGCGAACGTCCAATTGCCACTAATACGGCATCATAAGTGTGTGTTTCAGTGGTTCCGTCTTTTTTCTCCATAGTGACGTAAATCGCATCATGTTTTGCTTCAACCGTCGTTACTTTTGTTTCAAGACGTAAGGTGAATTTATCCTGAATTTGCTTAGTAAAGACTTTGATCACATCTTTATCAGCAGCAGGAATGACCTGATCAAACATTTCAACCACATCAACTTCTGAACCTAAGGCATGATAAACCGTGCCCATTTCAAGCCCAATAATTCCCCCACCCATTAATAATAATTTTTTAGGGATGGTTGTCAAAGCAAGCGCATCTGTGGAATCCCAAATACGAGGATCATCATGCGGAATAAAAGGTAATTTAATTGGTCGAGACCCAGCTGCAATAATAGCATTATCAAACGTAATTTTAGTAATACCTTTTGCTGAAGTCACATCCATAGTATGACTACCGGTAAATTGCGCTTCGCCCTGAATAACATTGACTTTACGCATTTTAGCCATACCTGCTAATCCATTAGTTAACTGATTAATGACCTTCTCTTTCCAACCTCGAACTTTATCCAGTTCAAGTTTAGGTGTACCAAAATGAATTCCATGTTCTGTCAGTGATTTGGCTTCGTCCATGACTTTAGCTACATGCAAAAGTGCTTTAGAAGGAATACATCCCACATTTAAGCATACGCCACCCAATGTAGAATAGCGTTCAACTAACGTTACGTCTAATCCAAGATCGGCGGCACGGAACGCAGCAGAATAACCTGCTGGACCAGCACCTAAAACCACCACTTGTGTTTTAACTTCTTGACTCATAATTTATTCTCCTAAACTACATCACTAATCGACGTAAGTCAGATAAGACGTTAACAATATGGCTTAAGAAGCGTGCACCGTCTGCACCATCAATCACACGATGATCAAATGACAGAGATAAAGGTAACATTAAACGTGGCGTAAACTCTTTACCATTCCATACAGGTTTCATACTTGAGCGTGACACCCCTAAAATACCGACTTCAGGTGCATTCACAATTGGGGTAAATGAAGTTGTACCAATACCACCTAAACTTGAAATTGTAAAACATCCGCCCTGCATATCCGCACCGGTTAATTTACCTTCACGAGCTTTTTTCGAGATTTCGGCAAGTTCACGAGATAACTCAACGATGCCTTTTTTATTGACATCTTTAAATACCGGTACGACTAAACCGTTTGGCGTATCAACTGCGACACCAATATTGATGTATTTTTTGATAATCAAGGTTTGCGCATCTTCCGATAATGAACTATTAAAACGTGGATAAGCAGTTAATGCACTTGCCACCGCTTTCATAATAAACACTAATGGCGTGATTTTAAGATCAAGTTTTTTCTTCTCTGCTTCGGCATTTTGTTGTTTACGGAATGCTTCTAAATCCGTAATATCGGTTTCGTCAAATTCAGTAACATGAGGAATCATGACCCAGTTACGATGTAAATTTGCTCCTGACACTTTTTGGATTTTAGTTAATGGTAAAGTTTCAGTTTCACCAAATTTGCTAAAATCAACTTTCGGCCATGGTAATAATCCCGGTAATGCTCCGCCTGCTGTACCACTCTCAACTTGTTTCACCGCATTTTTAACGTAAGCTTGAATATCTTCACGTAGGATTCGGTTTTTAGGCCCTGTTGGTGATACTTTAGCCAGATTCACGCCAAATTCACGCGCTAAACGACGAACAGAAGGTGTTGCATGTGCATATGCATCATTTTCAACAAAATCATTACTTGCCGTTGTAGAAGCCGTTGCAGCAGGAGTAGAAACATTACTCACCGGTGCAGCAACTGAAGCTGATTTTTCTGGTGCTGTCGGCGCTGGCGTTGCAGTTGCAGCGTTAGCTGGCGCACTGCTGGATGCCGTTTCAAATTCCATAATTTTGGAACCTGTCTTCACTTTATCGCCAACTTTAACTGTTATCGTTTTAACCACACCTGCGATAGAGGCAGGTATTTCCATTGAGGCTTTATCGCCTTCAACAGTAATAAGTGAATCATCTACCGATATAGTATCACCGACTTTCACTAAAATTTCGGTCACTTCGACTTCGTCACCGCCAATATCTGGCACATTAACATCGACTGTTTGACTTACGGTTGCAGCCGCTGGAGCAACATCGACTTTCGGGGCAGACTCTGCTTGAGCTGGCGCAGATTCTGCGCCATTCTCGGTATCAAATACCATAATATCGACACCAGTTTTAACTTTATCGCCGACTTTGACTGAGATAGATTTTACGATCCCTGCTTGTGGCGCAGGGATTTCCATTGAGGCTTTATCGCCTTCAACCGTTAATAATGATTGATCGACTTCTACCTTGTCTCCCACTTTTACAAGGATTTCGGTGACTTCGACTTCATCACTGCCAATGTCAGGTAATTTAATTTCAATACTCATGTTGGTTACCTCTTATGCAATACGTGGGTTTAATTTGTCAGCATTGATTTCAAACTTTTTAATCGCTTCATCAACAACGCTGGCTTTAATATCACCACGTTTAGCAAGCTCACCTAATGCTGCAACAACAACATAAGATGCATCCACTTCAAAATGATGGCGTAAGTTTTCACGGCTATCACTGCGACCAAAACCATCAGTACCAAGTACTCTGTAACTTTCAGCAGGTACAAAGGCACGGATTTGCTCAGCAAACAGTTTCATATAGTCTGTTGAAACCACGGCTGGGTTATTATTCATAATTTGTGTTACATAAGGTACTTTTGGTTTTTCACTTGGATGTAACATGTTATAACGCTCACAATCTTGACCTTCACGAGCCAATTCAGTGAACGAAGTAACACTATATACATCGGATCCAATGCCGTAATCTTTAGCCAAAATTTCTGCCGCTTCACGAACATGACGTAAAATTGCCCCTGAACCTAATAATTGAACAGTTGGACTACCTTTTTTACCTTTAACCGTATCGAGTTTATAGATACCACGACGAATACCGTCTTCAACACCTTCTGGCATTGCAGGTTGTGCATAGTTTTCATTCAATGTGGTAATGTAATAGTAAACATTTTCTTGCTCACCATACATACGGCGTAAACCATCTTGCATAATTACTGCTACTTCATAAGCGTAAGCTGGATCATATGAAATACAGTTAGGAATGGTTAAAGATTGAATATGACTGTGACCGTCTTGGTGTTGTAGACCTTCACCATTTAACGTTGTTCGTCCTGAAGTCCCACCAATCATAAATCCACGTGCTTGTTGATCCCCAGCAGCCCACATTAAGTCACCGATACGTTGGAAACCAAACATTGAGTAGTAAATATAAAATGGAATCATTGGCAAGTCGTTGGTACTGTAAGATGTTGCGGCTGCAAGCCATGAAGCGGTTGCACCACATTCATTAATACCTTCTTGTAGAATTTGTCCTTTTTCGTCTTCACGATAATAAGCCACTTGTTCTTTGTCTTGTGGCGTATATTGTTGACCGTGTGGATTATAGATACCAATTTGACGGAATAAGCCTTCCATACCAAATGTTCTTGCTTCATCAGCTAAAATTGGCACTAAACGAGGAGCAAGATCTTTATCTTTAAGCATAATGTTAAGCGCACGAACAAAAGCAATAGTGGTCGAAATCTCTTTTGATTGCTCTTCAAGTAGTGGCGCAAATTCACTTAACGGTGGAATTGACACGGTGCCTGAGAATTTAGTTAATCGTGAAGGCACATAACCATGTAATGCTTGGCGACGTTCATGAATATATTTATATTCTGGCGTATGTTCTTCAAATTTAATGTAAGGTAATTTTTCAAGTGATTCATCATTAACCGGGATGTTAAAGAAATCACGAACATGACGAACGCCGTCCATATTCATTTTTTTCACTTGGTGAGCAATATTTTTACCTTCAGCCGCTTCACCCATACCATAGCCTTTAATAGTATGTGCTAATATCACGGTAGGACGATCTTTAGTCTCTTTAGCACGACTAAATGCCGCAAACATCTTCTCTGGATCTTGACCACCACGGTTGAGTCTGAAGATTTCTTCATCGCTCATGTCTTTTACTAATTCAGCCGTTTCAGGATATTTACCAAAGAAATGCTCACGCACATAAGCACCATCTTTTGATTTGAAAGTTTGATAGTCACCGTCAAGGGTTTCGTTCATTAAACGAATCAATTTACCTGATTTATCTTTTTGTAATAATTTATCCCAACGATCACCCCAAAGCACTTTGATAACATTCCAACCTGCGCCAGCAAAAATCCCTTCAAGTTCGTTGATAATCTTACCATTACCGGTTACTGGTCCATCAAGTCTTTGCAGGTTACAGTTAACAACGAAAACTAAATTATCCAGTTTTTCACGGGTTGCCACCGTAATTGCACCTTTAGATTCTGGCTCGTCCATTTCACCATCACCTAAGAAAGCGTAAACGGTTTGTTCAGAGGTATCTTTTAGTCCACGATGATGTAAATATTTTAAGAAACGAGCTTGATAAATAGCACTTACTGGCCCTAATCCCATAGATACGGTTGGGAATTGCCAAAATTCTGGTAATAATTTAGGGTGCGGATAAGATGGTAAACCTTTACCATGAATTTCTTGACGGAAGTTATCTAATTGTTCTTCAGTCAAACGTCCTTCGATGAAAGCACGAGAATAGATACCGGGTGAAATGTGACCTTGGAAGTAGACCAAGTCACCACCATCTTTATCGTTGCGAGCACGGAAGAAGTGATTAAAACAGACTTCATAAAAAGTGGCTGCCGATTGGAATGAAGCCATATGACCGCCAAGCTCTAAATCCTTTTTAGATGCTCGTAATACCATCATGATAGCATTCCAACGAACAATTGAACGAATGCGCCTTTCAATTTCCCAGTCGCCTGGATAAGCAGGTTGTTCTTCTACTGGAATGGTATTGATATAATTACTTGTTGAAGAACCGAAAAGAAGTGGAACGCCACCATCTCTGGCTTTGTTGACTATTTGTTCGATAATGTACTGAGCACGTTCGATACCCTCTTCACGAATAATTGACTCGATACTTTTCAGCCAATCTTGCGTTTCAAATGGATCGATATCATTCATTTGCATGTCCGACATATAAAAACCTCTTTTTTGTTAAAAAAAATGCAGTTTTTGCTATCCTTAGCTATCACAAAAGCATAACTAAATATATAAGCTTCAATTCTGCATTATGGAGCTTTACTTATATCAGTCTGCCATTTTCAGAAAAAAAGTAAAGTAAACCTGAGTTTAGAAAAGAATGTTAATTCCTATCAAATTAATCAACTATTCCAATAAATACGACTTAGAGCATATATTTCATTGATATAAAAGAATTTTTAAGAAGTGAAAAATTAAAGAAATATCTATATGGTTATACCTTGTTCAAGCATAGGTTGTCAAGCTATAGTAAAATCTGATATATAAATGTAAATTTTAAAGCAATGCAACGTAGAGACTGAAAAAACGAGCATGATGAACAAAGACATTATTATCAAAGATTTGAATATACAACCTTACATGCAAACGTATCAAGCTATGCATGAGTTTACTCAAAGTCGAGATAATCAGACACCCGATCAAATCTGGCTTGTCGAACATCATGCGGTTTTCACTCAAGGTAAAGTGGGTAAACCTGAACACTTACTTAAACAAACCAATATTCCTGTCGTACAAACTGATCGAGGTGGACAAATCACCTACCATGCTCCCGGTCAGCAAATCATGTATATTTTGTTTGACTTAAAAAGAGCCAAACTCGGCATTCGTGATATGGTCAGTTATCTGGAAAACAGTATCATACAAACTTTAGCTAATTATGATATCATAGCCTATGCCAAACCTGATGCACCTGGCGTCTATATTGATACAAAAAAAATCTGTTCACTTGGTTTGCACATTCAACGTGGTTGCACATTGCATGGACTTGCTTTAAATATTGATATGGATCTCACTCCCTTTACTTATATTAATCCTTGTGGCTATGCTGGATTGCAAATGACACAATTAAAAGAATATGTCTCTTCAATCGATCGCAAAGTTATTAAACAACAATTAACGGATAACTTTATTAGCCAGTTACAAAATCAATAAGATAAAATTATGCAAAATGATGAACCAATAATCCGAAGCTCAAAATACCGTGATGCAGATAAAACACGTTTAATTCCAACTATTACGGTGGAAGATTCTGCCCCCTTAAAAAAACCTGAATGGATGAGAATTAAATTATCCGCTAACAGTGATAATATTGCCCATATAAAAAATACTATGCGTAAACATGGTTTACATTCGGTTTGTGAAGAAGCGTCTTGTCCAAATTTAGCGGAATGTTTTAATCACGGAACGGCTACTTTTATGATTTTAGGTGATATATGTACACGCCGTTGCCCATTTTGTGATGTTGCGCACGGTAGACCATTACCACCAGACCATGAAGAACCCATTAAACTTGCTAAAACGATTCAAGAGATGAGATTGCGCTATGTGGTTATTACCTCGGTTGACCGAGACGACTTAAAAGATGGTGGTGCAAGTCATTTTGCAGCATGTACAAAAGAGATTCGCGCATTAAGCCCGACTATTAAAGTCGAAACCTTAACACCAGACTTTCGAGGCTGCATAAATGAAGCAGTCGAAGTTTTAAGTCAAAACCCGCCCGATGTTTTCAATCATAATCTTGAAAATATTCCTCGTTTATACAAAAAAATACGCCCCGGTGCTAGCTATGAAGGCTCTTTAAAGTTATTAGAAGCCTTTAAAGAAAAACATCCGGATATTCCAACAAAATCGGGCTTAATGGTTGGTTTGGGTGAAACAAATGAAGAACTTATTCAAGTCTTAAAAGATTTACGTAGTCATGGTGTGACAATGTTAACCTTAGGGCAATATTTACAACCAAGTAAATATCATCTTCCTGTTGAGCGTTATGTATCACCATCAGAATTTGATGAATTAAAACAAATTGCCTTAAATATGGGATTTACTCATGCCGCATGTGGCCCCTTTGTCCGTTCATCGTATCATGCTGATTTACAGGCTATGGGTAAAGAAGTGAAATAATAAATTTAAAAAAACGGGTTATATTGTGCCGAAATGGAAGCTGATTTTAAAACAGATTCAGAATCTAAAACTTTTGCTATAAAATCGTTGCAAAATTTTTTTGAAAAAAAGAATATTACCTATGACGAAAAACGGAAGATAAAACAATTATTTCACTACTTTGTAATATCATGAAACATTTCATTAGAGTAAAATACGAAAATCCTTAGAACTAACATTAAACAGTATATAAACTAAAAAATAATTTTTTTTAATAAAAACTAAAAATAAATTCTCGATACATAAGGAATATTAACATGAACGAAGGCTTAAAGTTAGAAAACATTAACGCATTATTTGAAAAATTTGAATTACCCAATTTTAACAGCTCATCAGTAATTTATGGTTGTATCAACCCAAAATTTTGGAAATTTGCACTTTATCAGGAATTAGCTGTTTTAGATATTAAACATTTCCTTATTTATTTTGATTCCAATGAAATTATTTTAATAGGTTTAACTGTAACAGGAGATTTTACCTATAATGTTCTCCAAATACCGATGACATCAATTTCAAATATGACCTTCAAAAAAGGTTGGATTAACAGCAAATTTGAATTTACGACTACTGAAAATAAACGATATCCATTTAAAGTGCCTAATTTTGTGCTGACCGTAAAATGGCAAAAACCAAATTTAGCGAATATTATTACCACCTATATTAATCAATAATTAACCCATTTATCTTTTTCTGGTGTTATTAAAATATTGCCTAATATCTTGTCTTATTAGGCGTTTTAATTTTTAGTTTTTACATTTAATATCGGCTCCTATCATTGATGAAAAGTCCAAAGTAAACTCGTTAACTATTTTGCTTAGTATTTTTGAAAAAGTGCCGATATGTTCTAACTTGCATATTTTTATTTTCTAGTTTAATTTAGCTATCTGGATTAACTAATAATTGAAGAGTAAACATGACGATATCATTTAAAGAACAACAACAACGTATCAGTTTTGTAAAACAATTTTTTGCTGAACAATTAGCAAAAAACTTATCGCTTATTGAAGTGCAAGCCCCCATATTAAGTCAAGTAGGTGATGGGATACAAGACAATTTATCGGGAACTGAAAAAGCCGTTCAAGTTAAAGTTAAAGCTATTCCTCAATCACAATTTGAAGTTGTTCATTCGCTGGCAAAATGGAAACGAAAAATATTAAGTATGCATCATTTTCCTGTCGGCGAAGGCGTGTATACGAATATGAAAGCATTACGCCCCGACGAAGATCAACTTTCCCCTATTCACTCTGTTTATGTTGACCAATGGGATTGGGAAAAAGTAATGCGACCAGAAGATCGTAATTTAGGGTATTTAAAGCAAACTGTCGAAAAGATCTATTCCGCCATCAAAGCGACTGAAAGTGCAGTATCCGATAAATATCATCTATCACGATTTTTACCCGAATCGATCACATTTATCGATAGTGAGCAATTATTAAAACGTTATCCTAATTTATCACCTAAAGAACGTGAAAATGCCATCACAAAAGAGCTTGGCGCTGTGTTCCTGATCGGTATAGGGGGTGATTTGTCTAACAATGAAAAACACGATGTACGTGCACCCGACTATGATGATTGGAGTAGCGATAATGAAATGGGATCAAAAGGTTTAAATGGCGATATTTTAGTTTGGAATCCAATTTTAAATAGTGCGTTTGAAATTTCGTCTATGGGAATTCGAGTTAATCCAGAAGCTTTAAAACGCCAATTAAAAGCAACCAATGATGAAGATCGTTTACAATATGCGTGGCATAAAGCTTTAGTGGATGGTGATCTACTTCAAACTATAGGGGGTGGAATTGGTCAATCTCGTTTAGCGATGCTACTTTTACAACAAAAACATATTGGACAAGTACAATCAAGTGTTTGGAACGATGTAACTCATCAAAATTACACTAATTTATTATAATGTAATGATTATCTCTTCTATTTTCATGGTAGAAGAGATATTACTCACTTCTGATTAGAAAAATGACCTGCTTAAATCACCGAATAACGTAACTTTATCCCTCTTCAATTATTCACGTTGTTCATTCAATTTTATTTTCTGTACTTTGCTTTAAATCACTTTCTTTTTTTACATTCAATGCCCCTTGAATGATGTTCTGATGATAAATCTAAAAATTCCGCTGAGACATGATTTAACCGAAGATAAATAATTTTTTTCTGTCCAGCTTCACAGGATCCGACAATTTTACCTTCAACTTGATCGGCAATATCGGTGGGTGAAATTTTTAACATATAGTCAGACGTTTTTACACCATTATTTTCAATTTTTTCAGCAATA
This sequence comes from Gilliamella sp. CG22, assembly GCF_046635725.1. Lineage (NCBI taxonomy): Bacteria > Pseudomonadati > Pseudomonadota > Gammaproteobacteria > Orbales > Orbaceae > Gilliamella > Gilliamella sp. CG22. The sequence continues at coordinate 130,867 of NZ_JBIDFK010000005.1, read as the reverse complement.
TCGGCACAAATAGCGTCACAATTTGATGCCAGCGCAAATGTTGGCATACATATCATCAAAACAGAAACTACTTTTTTCATCTCTTTCCTTAATAATATTCTATGAAATTAAAATATAATAAATCAAATTGTTATAATTACTTATTAAATGATAACGATTAACTTTGCCATACATTTATCATAGCAGATTTTAAGACAAATAAACTCAAATACCCTTTTCAAATAGGTACACGAATAATCGGATAGGCGGTAACTTTTAAACATAATTATTGATGCTGTGAGTAACATCAAAATTATGCACTGTACTATTTGATAAGTATTTAACAAACCTGTTGATAACTCTTTATCTTATTAATTATTAATAATTTATCATTCAGATTAAATAATAAACGACCTCAAAAATGATATTATTTTAAAGAAAAAATCAAGTATTAAATTGTTAAAATTAGGCTAAATTAAGACGGATTAAATAGACGAAAAAAGACTTCAGATAAATGAGCAGAAGCAAATACTTCCGCTTTCATTGACAATTATAAGGCGGTAAAAAAAGCGATAAGACCAAAAATCACCCCCGGTGAATTCGCTATCGCAATAGGCCAATCCTTTTTTTCACGTAAAAGACCATAACTGACCCATAAGGAACAGTTGATTGCTGCCGCTAATGGCTGAGTAGGATTCGATTTCATACCTTGTAAATTATCAATGATTTGTGGAATGTAAGAAATGTACATACCCAGTGAAGCTATGGTTGCAATAATACCCAGATAATGGAAAGCTTTTGCTGAAAGATACAAAATGACCTCCTAATGATTAGTTAAATCGATAATGTTGATAACTGCAATACGCATCATTTTGAATGAAAACGTTTAAATGGTATAAAACTCATTCATGACTAAAGATTAATTAATAAAGAACGAAAAGATTTGAGCAACGGTATCAACGTTAAAGTTAAATTCAGTGTTATCGCTTCATGTTTATCATTTATTTATTACACGAAGCGACCAGATGACTTTACTAGTATAGGTCAACGCTGAATTTATACAACTCACATTTTAGGAAACAGTTAGGTTAATGGTGTTTGCTTTGTTTCTTTACCTAATAGGACAATAGCCATTATTGCCATTAAAATAGATAAGCTAAATAACCCAAAAATCACACTTAAACGAATATCTTTAGCCATTAAAAAACCAACCATGAGAGGGCCTAATATTCCCCCTATTCGTCCAACCGAAGCAGCAATACCAGAACCTGTAGCACGAATATTGGTAGGATACTGCTCTGGAGTATAAGCGTACATAGCACCCCAAGCACCTAAATTGAAAAATGATAAAAAAGCACCATATACGAGTAAATGATTAACAGATTTAGCCTCACCAAATAAATAGGCACTAATTAATGTACCTAATAAATAGGTGATTAGCACCCATTTACGCCCTACTCGCTCAATCAACCAAGCAACCGAAAAATACCCCGGTAACTGAGCAAATGTCATAATTAAAATATATTGAAAGCTTTTTATCATGGAAAATCCTTTTATCATCATGACACTCGGTAACCATAAAAACATGCCATAATATGAAAAAACCACACAAAACCATACTATCCATAACATGATGGTCGAACGGCGAAACTCTGAAGTGAGTAATGAATTAACTTTTTTAATTACCGAATCATTTTTAGAGTTTGCATTCAAACTATTAAAAGCCGATGAATCGGGTAAGTTAAAACGTAAGTAAAGCGCATAAAACGCAGGGATAGCGCAAATAATCATCGCTCCTCGCCAACCTATTGCCGGAATAGGAATAAGAAAATAAGCGATTAGAGCAGCTAAAATCCAACCGACAGCCCAAAAACTTTCAAGTAATACGACAATTCGACCCCGATGTTCAGGCTCGACACTTTCGCTTACTAAAGTAGAAGCAACCGGTAATTCACCACCTAATCCCATACCAATAAAAAAACGTAAAATAACTAAACTTGCTAGTCCCCAAGCAAATGCACTTAATCCGCTGGCAATACTAAACATTAATAAAGTAAATAAAAATGCCGATTTACGTCCTTTTTTATCCGCATAGATCCCAAACAGAAAAGCGCCTATCGCCATACCGATAGAATTGACACTGCCAATTAAGCTAAGTTGTTCAGGACTTAATCCCCAATCTTGTTTTAAGGCGGCAAGTATAAACGACAGTAATCCGACATCCATCGCATCAAACAGCCAGCCTGTACCGGCAATAAATAAAAGTTTTTTGGTTGATATTGAGCGTTTTGTTGAATATTGCATAACATAAAAATAATAGTAATTTTTTAAGATCAAACCAAATTTTGATTGAAATGTCCATAGCTTAAACGTATCCACCCTAATTTATCACCATAATCACTTCCTTGTGATACGATAATATTTTGAGCAAGCAATTGATTTAAAATAGCGATTTCTTGTTGTGATGATTTAACAGGTAATTGGGCATATAAATGAAAACCACCTAAAGGTTTTTGATAATTTATTGTGTCATCAAAATAATTATTGAGCCATACCATTAATTGATTCGCTTTAAAATTGAGCTGTTCACTCAAAAAGTGTTGATGAGTGAAATAATGATTTTTTAGATATTCTTCTGCCAATAATTGCGGCAAAATACTCAACCCAGAATCGATATGTTGACGAATATTCGCTAGATTTTCAATAATATTACGAGGTGCTATCATCCACCCCACCCGTATATTTCGACCAATGTATTTAGAAAGCGATCCTAAATAGATAACTTGATTATGATGGTCAAACTTTTTAATGGGTGAAATGGATAATTGAGAATTAAATGCTAAACCACTATAAGCATCATCTTCAACGATACCAATACATTGCGAACGACAAAATGCTAATATTGCTTTTTTGCGTTTATCACTCATCACAAAACCTAATGGATTTTGAAAGATAGGATTGAGAAACAGCCATTTTATGGGTTGCTGACTAACGACTTTACTTAAACTGTCTAAGGTAATACCCTCATTATCGCACTCAATCCCATATAAGCGTAACCCTGCTGCTTGGAAAAGTGGCAAAGAGTAAAAATAAGAAGGCGATTCGATAGCAATTGCATCGCCTGATTTAAGTAATCCCTGGGTAATTAAAAATAGTGATTGCTGTGTGCCTGATGTAATAAGTATTTGAGATGTCTCTACCGACATAGCAAAACGTTGTTGCATGTAATTGGCTATTTGCGTTTTTAGTGCTGGCAAACCTAACTGTAATTGGTCACTATTTTTTTCATGCATGATAAGCTCATCTGAGCTGATATTGGGTAATAACAATTTGGGCATCCAAATTGTGGGTAAGTCCCCATTAGCAAGATCGATGATGTTAGATTGCTGACGTCGTATGAGTTCGACTTTTTGTTGATAACGAGATTGTTTATTTTGATAAAAACGTGCTGGTAACCGCCAATTTATTGAAGTATACGCCTGAACACCCCATTTTTTATCATTAACAAATGTTCCACTTCCTTGCCTGCGGATTAAAAGTCCTCGTTCAGAGAGATTATCCAAAGCACGAACCACCGTTGTTCGATTGATGTTTAAAATGTTAGCAAGTTCACGTTCTGATGGTAATCGTTCGCCAGCAATCAATATGCCTTGCTCAATATAATATTCAATTAGTTGACTTACTTTATTAAAAAGTGCGCCTTGATAGGCATTTAATTTCTGATGATTCCACATGTTATCGATTACTCAACATTTTAAACCTTGCCAGACAACGCATAAAAAATTGGATGACCTAATTATAGTCCAATTGGCTGTATCTTACCTATCGTTAATTTTAAATAATACATAACTAAGCATTAATTAATTTAAAACAGGAGACGTGATGAATAAAATTATCGGAACACAGACCGTAAAACGGGGTATGGCACAAATGCAAAAAGGTGGCGTGATAATGGATGTGGTGAATGCAGAACAAGCCAAAATCGCTGAACAAGCTGGCGCTGTCGCCGTTATGGCACTAGAACGGGTTCCATCAGATATTCGTGCTGCTGGTGGTGTTGCCCGAATGGCAGATCCAACTATTGTTGAAGCAGTGATGAATGCGGTTACAATTCCTGTCATGGCAAAAGCGCGTATTGGTCATATTGTTGAAGCCCGTATTTTAGAATCAATGGGCGTTGATTATATTGATGAAAGCGAAGTATTAACACCTGCCGATGAACAGTACCATTTACTCAAAGATGAATTTACCGTACCTTTTGTTTGTGGTTGTCGTGATTTAGGCGAAGCACTACGTCGTATAGGTGAAGGGGCATCCATGCTACGCATAAAAGGGGAACCGGGAACAGGTAATATCGTTGAAGCAGTACGCCATATGCGCAGAGTAAACGAACAAATTCGATTGGTAAACAGTAAATCTAAAGATGAACTAATGACATTGGCAAAAGAAATCGGTGCGCCTTATGAACTCGTCATACAAATCAAACAGTTGGGTAAATTACCTGTTGTTAACTTTGCTGCCGGAGGCATTGCAACCCCAGCCGATGCAGCCTTGATGATGCAACTTGGCGCAGACGGCGTTTTTGTTGGCTCGGGTATTTTTAAATCGCAACATCCTGAAAAATTTGCCAAAGCGATTGTGCAGGCAACGACGTATTATGACGATTATCCACGCTTAGCAGAACTATCTAAAGGATTAGGTGAGGCAATGAAAGGCATTGAGATCAGTAAATTGTCTGAATCCGAAAGAATGCAAGAACGAGGATGGTAACGATGCAATCACTCAAACCCTTACGGTTAAAAAAAATTGGCGTGCTTAACTTACAAGGCGCAGTTAGTGAACATATAACCATGTTGCTGAGTATCGAAAATGTGATTGCGGTGACAGTAAAAAAACCAGAACATTTAGCGGGATTGGATGGTCTAATTATTCCAGGCGGTGAATCTACCACAATTAGCCGACTAATTAAGCAAAATGGATTATTTGACCCCATCAAAGAATTTGCCCGTCAAGGCAAAAGTATTTTAGGCACCTGTGCCGGCTTAGTTCTTTGTGGTATGACAACCACTCATCATGAAGTTGAACTGCTTGAATTAATGGATATTACCGTTGAACGCAACGGGTTTGGTCGGCAAGTAGCAAGTTTTGAAACCTTTTTAGATATAGCGTCAATTGGCAAGCACATTCCAGCCATCTTTATCCGTGCTCCTTATATCATCCATGCAGGTAACCCAGTAAAACAACTGGCATTTATTGATGATCACTGTGTAATGGCAGAACAAGATAATATTTTAGTCTGCTCATTTCATCCCGAGCTATCTAACGATAATCGGGTGATGAAATATTTTGTTGATAAATGTTGATGGGAAGTATTTTCAAAAGACAAGGTATAGATATTTAATCTGTGTTATTAAATATCTATACCCATATGTATGGGGAACACAATTGTAAAAAATACCAATTACTATTAGTACGTATTAATGTTAATAATGTTGATATTGCAAACTCATACCGTTTGTTTAGCAATCAGTAATCAAAATAATTCCTATATTTAGGTTTTTTTGAAAACATTTGCAGTATCGAAACAATAAAATTGACTTTAGGTCGTTTCTCTAGGCTATATAATTTTTTTCGGTAATTTTCTCGATTAGCAACAACCAATTTGCGCTCCGCTTCAAGTGAGGAATCGTTCTTATCGCGATCGTTGGTTTCAATGAGATGTGGTAAGGTAAAGTATGTTTTTATATTTCCGCACGTTCTGAAAATTTCAAACATATCTGCCTCGTATCTGATAGGCATTAGAAACTCAACCATCTTTTTTGCTGTTTTTAATGTAATTATATAGCCTGTAGCGCGAATAGCCTTAGCTATTGGGAAAACATTAAAATCGCCAAGTCTCATTTTTTTATTTTTTGCGTATTCGACGTCACCAGTTAGCAAAAAAATTCCGTTTTTTGGTTTTTTTTCGAATGCACTCATAAAATCTACTGTTCTACTATCGAAGATTGCGTCATCCTCAATAATTAGTGCATAAGGTAACCTCCGATTTATAATTTCTTTATACACACCTATATGACTGAGGGCACATCCAATTTCACCTTTCGTTAAAAAACAATTTTTATAATCATAAACATTGTCATTAATAAAATTTTCATCTAATTCACGCCCGTCAATCGCTGTAATAATTTCAAAATCCATTTTCAATTTTTTACATAAATTAGAAATTCTATCCCGTCTATTTACTGCACTGCTCAAATTTATTACAAACACTTTCACTAATTAAATATTCTCAATTATTATTTACAAATAATACGACCACTAAATATACACTGGATATTATTAATTGACAATAATTTACTAAAAAACAATTAGATTACATAGCTATAAAATTATTACAATAACCAATGTTTGTTATAGGATTTGACAAAATCGTCGTCTATTTACATCCATCCAAATATTTAAAAATAGTGTTTTCATGCTCCAATAGTCGATTCCTTTCTCGATTTTACTAATAGTTGACGTGAGTAAATCAGTTTAAATAACTCATGCTCGTTCGTGCCACAATTAGTAATTATTTAAATGTTCATGTTTTTTTTTGACAAATATATGTAATAGTAAGTAGTATTAGAATGCAATTAAAGCAAAATAGTCCTACATATTATTGCGCTCGATAACCCTGAGCACAAATAATCTAACTTAAATCAATTTACCGAACGGCATTCAAAGTAGCCCTATCAATTATAATTTTTCCATTAGGTCGATTGTTTTACCGCGTAACATCGTTGATAAATTTAGAATTTCGACGTTAACATTGTCATGATTTTTTATTCTAAACAGTTTTTTCGTATCAGTTAGGTATGAACATGGTAGCCTAGGCATTCCAATTTTTTTTATGCATGGGTTTTTCATGGCTCTTTTTATGCTTCCGTTAAACTCTTTTTTAACTCCATATTTTCATCAAATAATCTTGATCGTCTGGTTTAGACTGATATCGATATGAATTAATTTGTTTGCTATTTTTAGTCATTAATAATAAATGATCTTGACTAAATATAAGTTTTTGCAGTTCTAAAAAAGGCGTTTTCGCACAAGAAAAAAACGGGGTATGGGTTCTAAGATGTTTTAACACTTCGCTACCAGTTCGTTTCTGCTTTAAAACATAGACTTTATAGATATGCGAATGTTATTGATTTGTTAAAGTTTGCGGTGCGGTCACTGTATATACAAACTTTTAATTATTACAACTAGTTAGACAAATTAAATGTTTATATTACTTAACCGTAACGCCATTTTTAAACGGTAATTTTCAACTACGGATATTTCTTGAATGCTTAAAAAGCTTCGAAAAAGTTTAAACTAAATTCCATAATGTTATGGTTAAATAATTTAAACGCGAATCAACAATAACTAATGTCAATTATGTTCATTTTAATTGTTAAAACGTCTCGAAGCTGTATACCATTGCCTAAATGAAGAACATTTTAAGTCATTCATCACTCATTACTTTTAACTGAGCTGAGGATAAGCTACAACAGAAGCAGTTAATTCAGGTTGACCAATTAAGATAAACTGCTTATTTTTACTATCTAACGCTTGTTCAATAGCCAATCCCGTTGCCAACCATAAAGCACAATTACCTGATTTACCAATTGAATTATCGACACTAAAAAAATTATTTGGTTTAAAATCAATAATATTTAAATGATTTAATACCGCTTTGTTTTGATCTTCACTGATAAAACTTGTCCAAATTCCGTCATAATCTTTATCTTTACCATCACCCCAAAGTAATGCCTTGTCGATTGTTTCTTCTAATGTTTGAGTTTGTTCACTACGATAGACTTTAATAGCTGATTCTCTAAAATCAGAAAGACAAAGATCATTAATCGCTTCTTCACCAGCAAACAACATGAACGATAAAAATTCGCCTTCATTTTCAGAAGGTATTTGAAAAAGATGACCAGCAATGACAATTAATAAATCAGAATCATGATCACGATGATCCAACCATGACTCAGTGAATAAAGTACTATTTTTAGGGTTTTTTATTTCAAAACTAGTAGGTTTAATTAATTTTCCTAAGGTTTGTGTCCAAATATCTTCAAGATTATCAATACTTGGTTCTGAATCAATGAACAATCGTACATGAATATTTAATTTTGGAGAAAGACGATTAAATATTGTTTGGTATTCAAGTTTCCACTCATCAAATTTTGCTTTTAATCGTTGTTCAATATAGTTACCTAACAAACTTTCAGGTATAGCTAATGAACTATATGCAATAGACTTTCTACCACTAACAACAGGCATCGAACTTAATAACACTTTATTGTTAGCCACGCCGACACCACTACCCTGTTTGCCATGATGCGTTTCAAGAGAATGACTTAACACGTATAAACCTCGTCTTGCAAATTCAATTAACTCTTGTCGTTCGATTTCACAATCAATATTCCAATTTTCAATATATATATCATTACAAAAACGAATATAAAGATTATAAAAAAAACAAAACATCCATATTGAGACTGGAAAAATAATCGAAAAACAAATAAACCAAAAATTAGAAAGACTATAAAAAACACTGTAAATTAGAGTACCCAATACACCTAAAGCGACAGACAAGATAAGAAAACCAAGCCAAAGCCAAAAGTTACCTTTTTTCTGTTTAGGCAGTGAGTCAGGGATAGCATTTAGATTAACGGGCATTAGCTTTTTCCTACTTTAGATATCGATGAAATTAACGAACAACCACAAGCACTTTTATGCCCATCTAAAGCAATTTTTTTACCCTGATCTGTCATTGTTGGTTCACCTTCTATAATTGAATTGACACCATGCTTATGAATGGGGCAACTAACTAAATCACCGACTCGAGCAACAGGTTTACCCATTACTTTCATTGTGGTTGACGCGGTAATAACTTTACCGCCATGATTAGTATCATCACCTAAACGAATAACGCCTCGTAAATTAGTCATTTTTAATTCCTTTTTTATTTACCTTTGTTAACTTTTTTATTTGTTTATACTGCAACTAATTATAGCTAATTAACATTCAAATTAAAGTTATTATCTTTAATTAATATTCCATTAGTTTTTATACAATTATTGGGTTCATATTTGTCTTAGATTTCTGTTTGAATGCCTTTTATAGCATTAGTATTGGCTCATCGGTATAAGGGAATTTTAGTACACCTATGTAATAACAAAAATCACCTTTTACTTTCGTATTGGCGCGTGCTTTGTCATAACCGTCTTGAATAATGCGTTTAAATTCTTCTTTATTATAACAACCGATTAGACTACTACCAGCGATCAATAGGGCTAGTAGTTGGGTGAGTTTACTCATCTTTTTTAAAACCTTTGAATTTATGGTTTAGAATTTATGGTTTAAATTGAAAATAGGAAAGATTATCTTGATACAATTTATCATCCTTACCCACATAAAATTTTATGGTATGCGAATAACTTTCATTTGGTAACATTACATCTGATTGTGGATATATCGAATTCAGTTTTTCTTTATTGTTTATTACCCAATCTGGCACTTCGATAACATGATAATCAAAATCTACTTCAAGATTGACTTTGTTATAGCTATAACCTTGTGCTCGGGTATACTCATTTTTGGTGACATCTGTCACTCGTTCAACCACGATCGGTCCGTAACAAAATTGATTATAGTAACGTGTTCTTTTAAATCTATTATCAATATCTTGATGCCAATATTCTCGACCCAAGTCGGTCAAATCATAATGATATAGTCCTGATTGCCCTGCCACGGGTTGTCGACTTAATAAGCCAATTTCGGCAAATAAAGGTAAACTTTTAGCAAGATCTTCCTTATTCCAAATCATACCTCTGGTATCGTCTTCCTTCACTGGCTCATCGGTATAAGGGAATCGAAGATCTCCTAAATAATAACAAAAATCGCCTTTTACTTTCGTATTGGCACGTACTTTGTCATACCCGTTTTGAATAATGTGTTTAAATTCTTCTTTGTTATAACAACCAACTAAACTATTGCAAGCAATCAATAGCAATAATAGTTGGGTCAATTTACTGTTTTTTGGTTTCATAAATCATTCTTTATTAGACTGTGCTTCGCCTATTGGTTTAATACGCTTGTAACCTAAAGTATTTTGATATAATTTTCCCTCTTTACCAACATTAAACGTAATAATATCTTTATAAGTTTTTCCGGGTAATTTTGCCTTAGTTTGAATATACACAGCATTAAGTTTATCTTGATTGTTTATTACCCAATTTGGCACATCGATAACATGATATTCATAATAGACATCAAGGTTGACTTTGTTGTAGCTATAACCTTGTGCTCGGGTGTACTCATTTTTTGTGACATCTGTTACCCGATCAACCACGATCGGCCCATAACAAAACTGAGTATGATGAAGAGGTCCTGAAACACCTTTTTCAACATATTGATATAAATATTCTCGACCTAAGTCAGTTAAGTCATAATGATACAGTCCTGATTGACCTTCCACGGGTTGTCGACTTAATAAGCCTATTTCGGCAAATAGGGGTAATGACCTTGATAATCTACCTTTATTCCAAATATTCCATCTTATATCCGTTTCTAGAACTGGCTCATCAGTATAAGGGAATCTTAATACACCTAAGTAATAGCAAAAATCGCCTTTTACTTTCGTTTTGGCTCTCCCATTCTCATAACCGTCTTGAATAATGCGTTTAAATTCTTCTTTGTTATAACAACCAACTAAACTACTGCCAGCAATCAATAAGGCTAATAGTTTGGTGAATTTACTATTTTTTTGCTTCATAAATTATTTACTATTGTCCATTGTTTCACTTGTGGGTTTAATTTGAAAATAGGACAGGCTATTTTGATATAATTTATCATCTTTACCTACATAAAATTTTATAGTTTGCAAATAATTTCTATCAGGCAATCTTACTTTTACTTGGGGATATACCGCATTCAATTTTTCTTGGTTGTTGATTGCCCAGTCTGGGATGTCTAAAACATGATATTGAAACTGAACCAATAAATTAACTTCATTATAGCTATAACCTTGCGCTCGGGTGTATTCCTTTTTGGTGACATCTGTCACTCTTTCAACAACTATTGGTCCATAACAAAATTCATTATGGTAGAGAGGTTCATCATCTCTATTATCAATGTATTGATGCCAATATTCCCGCCCCAAGTCGGTTAAGTCATAATGATACAGTCCTGATTGCCCTTCCACAGATTGTCGACTTAATAAACCAATTTCGGCAAATAGGGGTAATGATCTTGATAATTTACGTTTGTTCCAAATATCCCATCTTATATCCGTTTCTAATACTGGCTCATCCGTATAAGGGAATCTTAGTACGCCTAAGTAATAGCAAAAATCACCTTTTACTTTCGTATTGGCACGTGCTTTGTCATAACCGTCTTGAATAATGTGTTTAAATTCTTCTTTGTTATAACAACCAACTAAACAACTACCAACAATCAATAGGGCTGATAGCTTTTTGAATTTACTGTTTTTTAATTTCATAAATCATTACCTTTTGTATGTATCCGAAATGACAATAGGATTGGCTTCGACTGTATTGCCTTGGTTATCTTTGGTGGTTCTACCCGTTGGCCAATAGTAGAGTTGTAAATTAATTTCGTTATTTGCCGAAAAATAGCATTCACCTGTTTTATAGTAGATTTCAAAGTAACCCAATTTTTTTCCATCAGCATCTATTGCATCATTGTAAGATTCCACCTTTCCAACTTTATTTTTCTCTAATTCATAATCTTCTGTTACTGGCGCTAAAGGCGCTTTGCGTTTAATCAGTAAGTCTTCAACGGAATCTTGCGTAAAGGTAAGAATCGGATACTCTTCACCATTACTAATATTTAACGTCACCAATTCTTGCGTATGTTTATCTAAAAATCGAATTTTACCTTCATAATCACTTTTTTTAGCTTTAAAATTGGGTAACCCCACCGAAAGATATATTTCCTTACAAAAAGGTGTATTATTTACGTAACCGCCTATTGGGTAGGAACCGACGTCAACTTTTGGCATTTGATTTTGTAATTCGAGAATTTCTTGTACTTTTCTCATTTCGTCCATATAGTATATTTTGTTATTGTCGAACTGAAGCACCGCATAGAGCCCTGTTCTTGCCACCATAAAGTCATTAATCGCTAATGCCATGCTGTCAAAGTTGGCTAAATAAGGTACGCCTTTGTCACTTGGTTGTTGTAATCCAAATAGGCAGTAATTAAACCAGATTTGCATTTTATCCCAGTCATCGGTTTCATCTTTATAGATCATTGTTATAATTGCAGCAGCGACACCCGCAACTAGTCCTAGAATAAATATGGCTGCGCCAATCGGGCCAGAAAATAACCCCAATATTCCAACTGTTTGCATTAGACATACAAAACCCGAAAACATTTGCAAGCCACCTGCAATCATATAGGCTGTGCCTACTTTGCCCCCTTTGGCATACCCTTTTAAAAATAACATGCTCCCTTCGAGTATAGTGATAAAACTGGTTATGGAGCCTAATACCGCTGTTACCCCTACCGAACCTTTAAGAACACTATTGCTAATCAATCTCATACTTTTATTAAATCTTAATGTTCTTCGCCAGACTCTTGGTAGTGTTTTATTCAAAAATAATAACACTTCATTAACTGTTGATGCGTGGTTTGCAGCTACTTTACATAAGCCAAATTGCACATCGCGTTTTATTTCAAAGCGAACGGTTTCACTTAATGTGGGATCATCTAATTTTTTCAAATTTTCCAAATATTGCATATGGGCAACTATGGATTGTACGCCAGCGACTGCCATTTTACTGATACCAACTACCATATCGGCTGTTTTTGGTAAGCGAGTACTTATGCGGGTTTCTTTAATATCTTTCAATATACTCGTACAAAAATCAATTTTGATTTGGTTGACAATATTTAAGCTTCGGCTTTGGGCAAATCCAAACGTTAATGCGGCATCTAACCAATTTCGACTCAATGCAAATGTTAACGTCGCTTTAATCGCTCGAAACAGCTCTTTACCATTTTGTAATATCTTATCATTTGCGCCAATTTCGATTATTTTTGTTCCGAATGCCAGATAATCGGCATAAGTAGACTGCAAATCCCAATCGATGGTACTGTCTTGATCATCCGTTAGGGTGTAATTTTTATAAGACAGTTCTTGATCGCTACTTTCAAATGGTTCCCAGTAATTTAAAACTTCAGATAATTTTGCAATCGGGATATTTTGCAGCTTAATATACAGCATTAAGTAACCATGAATAACCAGATTACTTTGAATAATTAATGGTATAACTTTTAATAGCAAGGCGTCCGCTTGTTTTGTATCTTGTTGTTCGTTGGTTTGAGATTGGATTGATGGGCGGTTTGCCAATCCTGCTGAAACACGCGCAAATAGCATGAAATAGAGATTTAGCATAAGTTCACCTTTTTCGGCAAAAAAGTTATTCGCTAACTTGCCTTGTCCTAAATCTTGTTCCAGTTCTTGTAAAAGGACTTTCGTTTGCTCTACGCGCTTTTGCTTCGCTGCTTGTTCGTTGTCATACTGCTGTTGCAAATAAGCTTTAATTTGATCTTCGGTTTTATTCGTTAATTGTGGTGTAAAACTCGAATGTAATGCGAGTTCGTCTTGCATAATATCCAGACGTTTATTGAAAACTAACTCCCAAAAACTGCCTTGTTGACCGTCAATCAGGTGATAAAACAGACTGTTTTCATTGTTTAGCAGAGTATCCCATACCGCTGATTGCTCTTCCATTTTTACATTACCCAGACAAGTAAAATCAATCAGTTTTAGAAAATCGGTTAGGTAGCCAACATGATTATTGGAACAGTTAGTATCACACTCGATTAACCAAAATTCACAATCATTATACTGCTCAATTGCTGAAGGAGCATATTGTGAACATCCGTTGAAACCAAATAACCAGGTTAAGTAATAAAAGTAATCTTGTGAAAGCTTAGTAATTGATTCGACAAACTTGTTATAGTCCGCTTGTTCTATTGCTATAAAAATTTGCTCATCAAGAGTACTTATTAAACTGTTGTATTTTTCTAATTGTTTATCTATGTTTTCATTGGCGGCTTTTGCAGCAGTGTTATTATTTCTAAACTTACGTACGTCTTCGTAAGTGTATATTGTTATAAATCGATTATTTAATTCATGCAAATGTTTCTTCTTTTCATCTGGACTCATTGGCATTTCTTGATAACCCTTTTTCAAAAAGTCAGGCGTATTTGGAAATTTTCTATATAGTCTTGATTGCCCTGAGTAAGAATAATAAAAGTAATCATAATGAATATCATCCTTCGCTTTTGCTGTTTCAGACGAGATAATTTGGTTGCGGTATTCATTTATTAACGCTAATGTTTTGCGTTTATGCAATCTTTCTTCTTTAAAATATTGCTTACTGATAACATCTGAACTCAACGAGTTGTAAGTGTCATAATATTGTTTTTCGTTAATGTCATCAAAAATACTTTTATCACGTGCAGGCTCTTTATTGTTTAATATTGCATTGTATTTTTCATCTAACCGTTTGTTTGCTTCAATGATTTTTTTGTAATTTTCATCGATTTTCTTGGCATAGATTTCTTCCGATTGAATAATTAACTGCGTGATGGGTTCGATTTTTAGCTGTCTTTGTAAACTTAGCTCTTCTGCGATACCAAAGGGATCTTCAATCACAACAACTGGCACAACAAAACGCTTATCTTTTTCAAATGTATTAATTTGCTCTTTTAACACATCATGTGAATTCAAATATTCTTTATTATTTGCTTTATGGCGATCTCGTAACGAGTTGAATTTGTGTGCTGTAATAAAGGTATCTTTATCTTCAATCAGTTCTTTATCATCGCTATCATGTTCACTTTCATCATCATTACCTTGATTATGTATGATGTTTGTCGGTTTTGCGGCTAATTCTAATAATGAATTATCTGATAATAATTGGTTGAATGCAAAACTTCGTCCATCTTTGTCAGCCAATTTGGTGGGATCTTTATAAGTTTCTTGATTTAATTTGATTTTGGTAAACCGTTTTAACGCCGTATTTAAATCGATAGTTTTAGTATTGCGTTTTGCCGATTCGGTATTACTATTTTGCCCATTTTGCGATGAATCATTTTTTTGATCTTGTTTGGATGGTAAATCAATGGTGATCGAGGATTCATTCATTAATTTTAGGTACTTTTCTACCGCACTGTTTTCACCTTGAGACCATGCTCGACGGGTATAAGCAATGTAGGCTTCGCCTTCGTATACCGTGATGTCAATATTGATAAAGGATCCAGGTATATGGTGATTATTACCGTCTTTGGTACACGCTGCGGGGATCTCTTTAACGTTTCGCTCTTTTAAGTCAGTAATGGTTTTATGACGAAATACCCCTGATGGTGTCACTTCGTATCCTAAAAATTCCCATCCTTTGGTTTTATGTTTCACTAAGATATAAACGTAACCCACTCGTAATGTTCGATAAACGTATTTGTGAGTAAGCAAGTCAACTTGTGGCTCACGCTTTGTATCGGTAAATTTAATAGCTTCTCCCATTTGTTGGGCTAAGCTAAAGCTCGTACTAATCGGGGCTTTTCGAACTAGAAAAATGGGAAATCCTTTACGTTCACAAACGCCACAACCGCCATTTGCTAAAGCTGAACGGGAGTCTTTACCATCTTTGTTTGCTTCGGCATAAATAATGCGATCTTCGAGTTCAGCGGCTTGTTCTTCTTTTCGTTTTTTTTGTTGTTCTTCTTCTGTGGTTTTGTTTGTTTCTTGCTTTTCCATTTTTCTATTCCTGTATTTATCTATCTTATTGCTTTATTGATAAAAATTGTTGCCTATCGATTGCTTGAAATCTTTCTGCCAGACTTCCTTTATCTTGTTTTGCTTGGTCGATTGCATTTTTTATTTTGCTGACACTAAGCAAATCACCATAACGTAATGACATCAATACAAAAATCTTTTGATCGTTTAAATCCGTTAATCCATACTGACACGCTTTTTGATAGGTATTAGCTAATTGAATTAAGTTGATTTGCGTTACATCTTTACCCTGTTTGGTATAAATATTAACTTGAGATAAGTAGATGTCGAATATGACTTTTATATGTTGTTGATAAAATTTTGCTTCCTCACTAAGAAAAATACTATATGAATCGGGTTTGTAATTTAACCGATTGATTGTCGAAATGGTTTTATTAGTGGTTAAATAGCTGTAACTGATTAGACTGTTAAATACATCCGCTAAAAATTCAGTACATATCATGTTACCTTGATGTAATAACTGCATGCGGAATGGTTCATAAAAAGGAACAAATTTTGTGCCAATAAATTGAGTTAAATATTTACCTATGTCAGCTAATATTTGAGCTATTATATTCGGTGGATGTTGGCTCACTAGCCAACTACAGACAT
The DNA here is from genome assembly GCF_046635725.1 of Gilliamella sp. CG22. Lineage (NCBI taxonomy): Bacteria > Pseudomonadati > Pseudomonadota > Gammaproteobacteria > Orbales > Orbaceae > Gilliamella > Gilliamella sp. CG22. The sequence continues at coordinate 114,435 of NZ_JBIDFK010000005.1, read as the reverse complement.
AACGCTTGCTTTGTAATAATTCACTTTCGGCTTCTATTAAACTAAATTTTAATAATCGTTCTTCAATCGGTTGCTCAGGTTTTCCAAGTATTACAAGCTGTGGACACGCATCAAGATCGTAGGCTAAGTCTGTTCTTATTACAGGGGTAACCACTTGTTCACCATAATGATCTTTAATATTATTGAGGCTGATAAAATCCAATTCGCTTACGGCTACAAGTGGATCTAAGAGTAAATATCGATAATATTGTTGATTGCTTTCACTATTTAATAGGTTTAATAATTGCTGTTTCATTAAGCATTTTCCTTACATGTACTGCCTGATGGTAACGCTGTTTGATCAACGGATAATGTCGCTGGACTGATTAAGCCAAAACTAGCAGCATTCACTTTAACATCACCTGGTGCATAAAAGTTTATTTCGCCATTTTCTAATACGATGGCAACACCATTACAGCTTAAGGTCAGTTTTTTGTTCGCTGATACGATGACTTCACTGTCTGTACTTGTGATCTTCATATCTTGTTTAGAAGTTAAATGCATTTCTTCATTTTGTGCTTGTATATCGACATTCCCTTTTGAAGCAAATATTTTAATCCCCATTTTATTTGCAAATAGGCTGATCATATTGCCCGCAGTCACCATAAAACGCTTGAAAGCATTGATGTCTACCGTGTTTTGTGCTGTTTGGATGATGTTTTCACCTGCACTGTGCTGGATAGAACTTGGTGTTGTGTGTGCAATACCAGAAGGTGCATAATTTAAAATTGCCGGTTCTTTTAATTCATTTAAACTTTGCTCTAATAGTTTTTTTTGCGTCGATAAATCAGCGAGTTCAGCTTCGGCCGCTTCAGCCAGCTCATTAAGCCGTTTGACCATTTCACTTGCTTGTTGTAATGATTCAATTGCGCTACCCATTTCAAGTTGAGTTTTACCGGCTTTAACTTGTTCTTCAGTGGTTATGTATAGCCCTTTTCCCGAACGTATCGCTCCCCATTCATCTGTTCGTAGTTCAAAACCTTCGCCACGTTTTTCTTTCTTTTCATTGACAAGATGACCAATATTTAGCTGAGTTTTACCGTATTCAGTCGCCAGCTTGATATGTTCTTGCCCTCGTTTGTCATCCATGCGTAATTTGTTGTTAGCTGGTGTTCGAATAACATTTCGGTGTTTGTTAATTGTCGTAACATGGTCTGGATGGGTACTGTCATGCATTGCGTGAGCAATGTAAGGTCTGTCTGGATTACCATTGGTAAAAGCTACAGCGACTTCGGTTGAGTCAATAAGCGGAAAGTGGAAGCCATAAGTATTACCTGAATAAGGTTTTGCAAGCCTTACCCATAAACTTTCTTCGCCTTTTTTCCAGTTTTTTAAGTCAAAATTGAATTTGATGCGATAACGCCCTTTAGTATCTATGTATCCATAGGTGTCATCATCCGGGCTCGTTACTCGTGCAGGTAATGTACCCGTAACTTGAGGCCATTTAAGGGGGGCTGGGCGATAAGGTTTTAATACGTCATAGGGGATTGCTGTAAAATGAGTTTGGTATGAATTTGTTCGATCACCCTGACACTCTGTAGTCAGAATGATAATACCATCTTTTATATCATTAATTGGGCATCCTTCAATGATAATGCGTTGACCAGGTACTAATGTGTAATTATTGCATTTACCGTAAATAAATAATTGTTCAGATATGTAGTGTTGATGTCGTATATTCGCATACCATTGTCCACTTTCTACTGTGTGTTTGTCACCCAGTGTTTTATGATGTTCTTCGTAACGATAATCATCACCACGCGTTGTGATATCTTTGGGTTGACTGTTGGCTATACCATGTAGAGAGTTGTTTGCTATACGGTAGTTGTAATCATTGACACTTACTTGATTTGGTTTTGTTTTACTGCTGAACTGTAGATCCCATACACTATGAGATTGCTTATCATTTAAGCCACTTGGTTGTCTAATAATGATGCTACCCGCATTATCAAACCCTTGTTCGTAATCACTAATTACCATGACATCACAGTGATGTTCTGGATGGGTTTCAAAATAGAACCAAATACCTACATCAGCAAGCAGCCTTTGGATAAAGACTAAATCGGATTCTTGCCATTGAGTTATAAATTCACGAGCAGGATAGGTTTCGTTTAGTTCAAATCGAAAATCAATACCGGTTAATCCATGATTTCGTAATACTTCTTCAACAACATTTACTACACTTTTATTTTGAAAAATAGCACTTTGATAATTGTTAGATAGCAGTGCAACTCTTGGTTCAAGCACTACTCGATATTGTGCTTGATCCTCGCTCATGGATACTAAGCTAAATTCGGTAATTACCCCGTATATTGTTCTGGGCTTATCATGAATGTCTTGTGAACTTATTTGTTTTAATTCGAGTGATTTACCCCGTGGATGGAAAGTCAACGATGCTGCTTGGCTTAATACCGAATTAATTGATATCTGTTTATTTTGGCTTGTTAAATTGATGATGTATCGCCATGGCTGATTAATTTGTTCCTTTCCTTCAATCGATAATATTGATATATCTGATGAAGCATCAAGTCGTTCAATTGAAAGGGAATAGTTATTCAGTGCAGAGCTAGCAAAAGGCAAATTTTCACTAAGTGAAGAAATACTATTTGTCAACTTATCCATTATATTCATGCCACAAATCCTTACTTTTGATTCTTTACTCTATAATGTATTTTTTATAAGTTTCGTAAATTTTTTATAAATTAAATTTAAAGTTTACAAAATAGGGGCTTTTGTTTAAACAGTCAACATTTTTATTTATTTTTTATTATGATTATAAATAATCAGTAATTTTAGGTAAATTTGGTTTTTTTAGGGGTTGGGATGAGTGAGTTTTATTTTTTGTTTAGAAAGTGACAATATCATCTAGAAAAATTTACTTTTTTAGATGTTCTGTATGATGAGTTATTGGTTTTTTATTGCGCTGAATAAAGCCAATTTGAATGATTTTATCCAGCCGTTAAAAATTGATAGTTAGTGTTTAACAAATTTGAGCGATATTTCTAGCCATTTTAATTTGTGATAGCTATGTTATACATGTGCTGTATAGAAAAAATATCAATCATTAAAGATGATCATACTGTTATATTCTTATTTTAAGTCCACTGTTTTAAACATTAGTGTTTTAAGTCGTTAAATTAATTAGACACCACCATAAATCGACGGTTTGCCGTGACAATTTGTAAAAATATAGGAAGACTTATTTTTTCTTCTTTTTGTAGTGTATTATTGATATCGTAAATTTTAGATCGTCCAAATCCATCTAAAACAATTGTTTTATCATTGTATAGTGCAGCGATTTCTTTTTCGTTCCCCGCCACTATCCATTGCCGTGACTTGCTGTTGAATAAGTTTTCACCTTGATTATATAAATGTGGTGAGGTGTTAACATAAAGCACATCTTGCATTAAGGTGCGCATAATATCAGTTTGCGATGTTAGTCGGCTGATTTGAGCGGGTTCTTTATTTGGCCATGAGATAATCAGTGGCACATTAAGTGATTCTCGACTGTAATTAATGTCGTCATTACGTATCGCTGTTTTTTTCGCTTCTTTTATAGTGATGTCATTGGTTCCGGTAATGACAATTACGGTGTTTTCGTAGGTATTGGTTAGTCTTAAATACGCTATTAATGATTCAAGATATTGATCTAATTTTCTTGCTTCTGTTTCAAGTTCTTTTAGCGGTATATTTTTATGTTTTACGCCGAGTGAGTATTGTACCAGTGAAAATAGTGGTGCATGATTTTCTAATTTATTTTGTTCATCATGCCACGCCATCCAATTATCAGTAACCTGTTTATTAGTCATTTTTTTTGCCGGCGGTATTGAAAAATTGGATAGCAATGCATATCGATACAATGGTTCATCAAATCCATCGTACGAAAACATCCCTAAGTTGTAATGACGATAATTAATAGCATCAAATAGTACTGAAGGTTTATGACCCGCTAATATGCTGTTGTAATAGTTGGGATCGAGTCCATAAAATAATGAAAATTTATTAATATTTGTTTGGTTACTTGCAGAGTAATGATCCGTAAATTTAAGGTTTTCTTTCGCAAATTCATTTAACCATGGCATGTTGTCGTTTAATAAACGACTATTCCATCCGTCAATAACTATCATTAGTATATTTTGAGTTGCTTGTTTTTCATCATAACTCAGCCGTGCAAGAGGATATTCTATAGCAATAGCAAAAGGATTACCTTCTTGGCTAACCCGAGTTCGGTAATCATTTTCTGGCATAAATCCATATCGTTCAAGGAAATGTCTAGCGGTCAATGGATAGGATAATGGTAAGCTTGAACGTTGCATGGTTATTGGGCGATAAAAATTTGCGTCGGCCCAAATATGAATCAGATGCGAAAAGACAAAACAAAGAATAAATATAACCACGACTGGTTTTGCATAACGTTTACGCTTATTTAAGCTGCGTAATTTTTTCCAACTCCATAATGCAAATAATATTTCAATTAATAAAATAAATGGAATAATTATAAACGCACTACTTAAAAAAGTGGCGTTTTGCGCTGTAAATAACTGCCATATGGATAAATTTAAGTGCATTCTAAAATGCGAGAAGATATCAATATCAACTAAAAGTAAGGCGATTCCTAATGTGGCAATTATGGTTGCTAATATTCGATGCCAACGCGCTGAGTGAATAAAAAAGCTTAATGGAAAAAGTAATATGAGGTAGGTAATAAACGTTAAAAAGCTAAAATGCCCAATTGCACTAATGATTGCATAAAACCGCCCCATAAATGTTCTTGGCCAGTCTGCAATGATTAAATATTGGCTACCCAAAGATATAACAACAAAAATATTAAATAATGTAAACCAGTGTCCCCAGCTTACAATTTGTGAGGATTGGGTATCTTTGATATGATTATTTTTGAGTTTGAGCATATTTATTATTGGTAACGATAGTAATGAAGAATATTTACTGTAAGATACTTTACAGTTTACCTGATTTTGAAAAATCTTTCTGTAATTTTTTTATTTGTTAGCATAAAGATTTTGGTATGATCTTGGCGTTATAATCGATACTTGTTATAATTTAAGGATTAAATTCGCTAACAACAAAGATAATAATTTTGGCTATCTCACAACTTAAAATACATCAAATCCAACCTGATTTGTCTCAGATTAGTGCGCTTGGTAACCCTAGTAAAGCAGAAACTAAATCTGTGATAGAAAAGTCAAACAATATTCTTTCTTGGCAACCTCGGATTGCGTCTGCATTATCCATGTTATGCCCGAGTAAAAGAGCAAGTTATCACCCTCGTTTTATGTTACTGAAAGCGTCAGAAAGTGAACTATTTTTTGATTTGTTAAAACAAGCAGTTAAATTACATGCGTCCTCTTCAACGTTGGGTTACAGCTATTTTATTAATGATAATAAAGTCACTTTGACTGAGGCCAAAAGCAAGCAGGATAACTTTGCCATTTTAGATGATTGTTTAGCATCAAGTTATGTTGATGGCGAGAAATTATTTGGTTGTGTTCGACAACCAGAAAATAGCCCAATTAAACTCGATCCAGGTTTAGTGCATCAGGCTAATGGTGGGGTTTTAATTTTAGGTTTACGATCTTTATTAAGCCAACCTACTTTATTGATTAAATTAAAGCAGATGGTATTTAAACAGGAATTCGACTGGTTTTCAGCTGATGAGTCGCATCCATTGCCGTTATCTATTCCTTCAATGCCACTGGATTTAAGAATTATATTGGTTGGTGATCGGCTAAGTTTAGCTGAATTACAGGATTTTGATCCAGAATTTTATAATACGTCTATCTATGCTGAATTTGAAAATGAATTGCAGATTACCTCATCTGACAAGCTCACTACGTGGCTAGATTATTTACAATTTATTGCTGATAAATTTCATTTGCCAAGTATTGCACCATCCGCCTTTAACAAAATATATCAAGAAGCGGTGCGTTTTACAGGCGATCAGTTTTATCTTCCCCTTGCGATTGATTGGGTTCATGGTTTATTAGTTAATGCTAGTTATTATGCCAAAAATGAGGTTATTGATGAGTTATCAGTGGCTTCATCGACTAAAAATAAATTATGGCGTGAAGATTATCTTAAAAAACGATTTCATGAAGAGTTTTTTAATAAACAGATCATGATTAATACTCAAGATCAGGTTGTTGGTCAAATTAATGGTTTATCTGTTGTTGAATATCCTGGCTATCCTTTAGCGATTGGTGAGCCAACGCGTTTAAGTTGCCTTGTTCATTTTGGAGACGGTGAGTTAATTGATATCGAGCGCAAAACTGAACTTGCAGGAAATATTCATTCTAAAGGTATGATGATCATGCAGGCTTTTATTATGTCAGAATTTGCTATTAATCATCAATTACCTTTTTCAACCTCTTTAGTATTTGAACAGTCTTATAATGAAATTGACGGAGACAGCGCATCGCTTGCTGGGTTATGTGCAATTATTAGTGCGCTTTCAGGTCAGCCTATCGATCAACAATTAGCTGTTACCGGATCGGTAGATCAATTTGGTCATGTACAATCAATTGGTGGTATCAACGAAAAAATTGAAGGTTTTTTTACTGTTTGTCAGCATCAGGGGTTAACCGGTCAGCAAGGCGTTATTATTCCCGCATCTAATCAACGCCATTTGTGCTTGAGTGATAATGTGATTGAAGCAATAGCTCAAGAAAAGTTTTCTATTTGGACTGTTGAACATATTGCGGATGCACTTTATTTATTAACAGGAATTCCTTATAAAGATGATAATGCAATTAGTCTTTATAAGCTTATTTATGCACGTATGCAAACTATGCTATTACAAGATAAAAAACAAGATGGTTGGTTTGCAAAATGGCAAAGATATTGCAAAAAATAGTAATACCCAATAAACTTGAAAGCCGAATTTGGTTGAGATGTAACATTTTAGTAAGCGGCAAAGGATTTTACAGTATTGGTTATTCATAATATTTTATTGAATAATTATTTTTATAATCATGTAAGTAATGACAGAAAATAAAAGGTTTTTTTATGACATTTGAACGTAAATCTTCGTACGATAAAGCAGATCTGATTAAATCAGGAAATAGTGAACTTTTTGGTCATGACGGACCGCCTTTACCATCAGATTTAATGCTTATGATGGACCGTGTTATCGAAATGAATGAAGAAGGTGGAAACTTTAATAAAGGTTATGTGGAAGCGGAACTTGATATCAATCCAGATTTGTGGTTTTTCAAATGTCATTTTAAAAATGATCCTGTCATGCCTGGTTGTCTTGGGCTTGATGCTTTATGGCAATTAGTCGGATTTTACCTTGGCTGGATTGGCGGTAAGGGTAAAGGTCGAGCTCTTGGGGTTGGAGAATTAAAATTAAAAGGTCAAATATTACCTAAAAACAAAAAAGTTACCTATAAAATCCATTTTAAACGTGTGATTAACCGCAAGTTAATTATGGGAATCGGTGATGGCGAAGTTTATGTAGATGGTAAATTGATTTACGAAGCTACCGATCTTAAAGTTGGGTTATTCAAAGATACCAGCGAATTTTAATTTTTTTGATTTTAACTAGCCTTACACATTATTCGGTAAGGCTACCTTGAATATCGATTATCCAAGCAGTTTCTGAAGATACATTTATCCCTGGTATAATAATATATTCTCGCCCGTTTTTATTGTCTTAAAAAATTAACTATTGAATACAAATTTCTTTAGGTTAATGATTTTTCATTCGTATTTTTTGCTATTCAAGGTATAATGTGGCAATTTTTTTATAGTCTTTATTAATCATGAATTTACTTAATCGTTTTGTTGTTTTTTTTATTTTATCTTGTTTTTTCAATACCGTTGCCTATGCTAATTTCAGTGGAAAAGTCGTTAAAGTAATAGATGGTGACACAATTGATGTATTAACCCCTGTGAAACAAAAAATCCGAATCCGTTTACTTGATATCGATGCACCAGAAAGCAAACAAGCCTACGGTAATGCATCTAGAAAATACCTAGCTTCACTCATCGCAGGAAAACCTGTTTATATTAAAGAAAGTAACAAAGATATTTATAACAGAACATTAGGAACCGTTTTTTATAATGGCATTAATATCAATCAGAAAATGGTTGCAAGTGGATATGCTTGGGTGTATCGCTATAAAGGTGTGGCTAAAAATAAGCAATTAATAGCCCTTGAATCGCAAGCCAAACAAAATAGAAAGGGACTATGGAAAGATAAAAATCCAATAGCCCCATGGAAATTCCGACGCTTAAATCAGAAATAGATTTTTCATCAAGAATTTATTAATTTATTTTAAAGCAGGATAAAGAGATTCTAATTGTTTAAGTGCATCTAAGCCTTGTTTACAACCTGTTTCTTGATCACTTGAAGACATAGCAGCAACTTGTTTTTTACCTGCTTCTAAATTTTGTTTCATCATATCAGTTTGCTGTTTTGTTGCTGCATCTTTAGGTAAAGATTCAACTAATTTATCCACTTTTTCAAAATAAGTTTTACAACTATCAGATAAATCAGCCATCGCAGCTGAAGATAGACTTAAAAGTACAGCTGAAACTAGTATTTTTTTCATTATTTACTTTTCCTTTCGATTTAAAAAATATCTTTTTGATAATATTAGTATATTTATCACATCTAATATCGCAAAAAATAATACATTAGAGATTTTGGAAAAGCAAATAAAATATTTTATAGGATGTAGGAAATTATCAGCATATTTATAATATGCTGATAAAATATAAAGATGGGTGCAGAATTACATTACAACAACATCTGCTGCAGCTGGGCCACGTTCACTGTCTTGAATTGAAAATTCAACCTGTTGACCTTCACCTAAAGTTTTAAAACCTTCACCAGAGATTGCAGAAAAATGTACAAATACATCTTTACTACCATCAGCAGGAGAAATGAAACCATAACCTTTACTTTCGTTGAACCACTTAACTTGACCAGTTTTCTTAGACATAATAATCTTCCTATAAAATAATTTAAGCCAACAAGGCTAATTTAAAAAAAACATAAAACTTGGACTACTTATAAACACTGAAACGTGAAAGCTGAAGAGAACTAATACTAATGTAAATAGAAAGTAAACTACAAACTGCTTAAATCAAGATGTCACTAAATAAATCTGCACGTTATATGCTGTAAACTATTAACTCATATATTAATTGTTAATGCAAGTGTTGTTTGTAAAGTTTTACAAATTTATTTAATAGGCAAAACCTAACTTGCATTCATTAGTTAAATTAATTTAATTTTTTTGTTTTAATTAATTTTAGAGTTTTGCCAAATGTAAATTTTGAGACTAAGTTATTTTTCACTCATGCTTTGAGACTTATTTATTGTTGCTTCAACAGCATCAATAACCGCCGCTCTGAATCCCTTTTCTTCAAGCATTTGCACGCCTTCAATGGTCGTACCGGCTGGTGAACATACCATATCTTTTAATTCACCAGGATGCTTACCCGTTTCAAGTAACATCTTCGCAGATCCCATTACTGTTTGGGCAGCAAATTTATAGGCTTGTTTTCTGGATAAACCGCCTTTTACTGCCCCATCAGCTAAAGCTTCAATAAACATAAATACAAACGCAGGAGAGGATCCGCTTGCGCCGACTACAGCATCGATTAAATATTCAGGTACAATTTCAGTTTCACCAATACAATTAAATAATGTTTGAACCGTAGCTAATTCTTCTTCTGTGACTTCTGTATTTGGCGTGATTGAACACATTGCTGCATTGACTAAGGCAGGTGTATTTGGCATGACTCTTATAATTTTTTGTTCATATCCCACACATTTTGCAATCGTTTTTATACTAACCCCTGCTGCAATAGAAATAACAATAGTACTTTTTTTTAACTCTTTTTGGATATCATTTAAAACATCAATAATAGCATTGGGTTTAACAGCCACAATAACCATATCCGATTCTTTTGCTACATTTCTGGCTGAATCTAAATTATTAATTCCATAAGATTGATTAAGTGAAATCCCTTTTTCTGGATGGGTATCATAAATATTGATTTGATTACCTGATACAATTTTACTTGATAAAATACCTTGTAAGATAGCATTACCCATATTACCTAAACCAATTAAACCAATGCGTTGTTCCATTATTTACCCCTTTTTCATTTGAACTTTTTAACACTAGTATAATTTATTTTTTTAGAAAACTTTAAATTTTATCCAATCATTTTTTATTTTAATATAATGATAATTTTATTGTATTACTGATCATTACAAATCATCATTTTGCATTATTTGCATACCATATTGTTGACCCGTTTGCATTAATGAAAGTATTTGTTTAGTTTTGCCTTCGTTGATAAGGTTGCTTACCGCAGGCGTATTAATCAAAACTTCAAATAATGCTTTACGCTGCCGGTTATTTGTGACTAATTTTTGGGTAATAATCGCTTTTAAACTTGTCGATAATTGTGCTCGTATAAAATTATGTGAATGATTTTCAAAGACATCAATAATTCGGTTGATACTTTTAATTGCAGAGCTTGTATGTAAAGTTGCAAAGACAAGATGTCCTGTCTCAGCAGCGGTTAACGCAACTTGAATAGATTGTTTATGCCGTAATTCGCCAAGCATGATGATATCGGGATCTTGTCTTAAAATACTATCAATTGCCGAGCCAAAATCAGAAATCTCGCGTTGTTGAATAAGCGATTTATTATTTTGATAAATAAATTCTATCGGATCTTCTAAAGTAATAACATGTTTAGTTGCTGTCATATTGATATATTGTATCAATGACGCTAGCGTTGTTGATTTACCGCTACCAGTTGCACCGGTAACTAAAATAATCCCGCTTTGAGTTTGTGTTAATGCAGGTAGAATTTTGGGGGCATTAATTTCTTGTAAACTTGGAATTTGGTGATTGATGACACGAAAGACAGCTGAAATACCTCGCATTTGATAAAATATATTTACTCGAAATCGCCCTATTTCTGCGGGATGATAAGCGATATCAATTTGACCATTTTGTTGTAATCGATTTTTCTGGGAATCATTGAGTAATTTAAATAATTCTATTTCCAAAACTTGTGCTGATAGTTGAGAAACAGACAAAAATTGCAGTTGTCCATTAATGCGCATACAAGGCACTTCGCCACTAGATAGGTGCAAATCGGATGCTTTTTGGGTTACACTAAGCGATAATAAAGAATGTAATATTAATTTAGACATACTAATGATAATTAGGTATAAACATGAATACAGTACATGACAATTTAATGGCTATAAAAAAAGATATTGAGAAAATAGCTTCAAATTGCGGTCGAGATCCCAAAACAATTGAACTTATTGCGGTAAGTAAGACCAAACCAGTTACACTGATTACAGAAGCAATAGACGCAGGACAGCTCGCATTTGGTGAAAATTATGTACAAGAAGGTGTAGAAAAAATAAATTATTTTCAAAAAGCGATGCCAAATTATCCCCTTATTTGGCATTTTATTGGGCCTTTGCAGTCGAATAAAAGCAAGTTGGTTGCAGAACACTTTGATTGGATGCATACAATTGATCGTTTCAAGATCGCTCAGCGCTTAAGTGATCAGCGCCCTGCCAATATGGCTAAATTAAATGTACTTATTCAGGTTAATATAAGTCAAGAAGCCACTAAATCCGGCGTAAAACCAGAAGAAGTGTTCGATTTAGCTCACCAGATTATTACATTACCTAACCTTTGTTTACGTGGTTTAATGGCTATCCCTGAAGTCGAAGATGATTTCGATAAACAATTCACTATTTTTTCAAAAATGACGGCGCTTTTACAACAATTAAAAATTGATATTCCTTATGTTGATACATTATCTATGGGAATGAGCGGAGACATGAAAGCGGCGATTTTAGCTGGTAGCACAATGGTTCGTATTGGAACGGCAATCTTTGGCGAGCGAAAGTATTTATGATATATTGGCTCAATGACTTTTATTTAAGGAGTTTTCAATGGAATTGATCTACTTTCTTGGCAAAACGGTTATAACGTTTTGTCTGTATGTTTTAATTTTACGTTTGTGGATGCAGCAAGTCAGGGTTAATTTTCATAATCCAATCACTCAATTTATTGTAAAAGTTACTCAACCTATTATCGGACCATTGCGCCGATTTATTCCTTCAGTAGGAAAATTTGATTATGCAACGTGGCTACTTTTGTATTTAGTTGCCTTAATTAAAATTTTGTTTATTTTTAGTTTTATCCCCATAAATTTACCATTTAATGTTGATTATTTATGGTTTGCTTTGGTCGCAATTTTGCATGCTATGGGTTACCTGTTATTTTGGTTATTGCTATTCAGAGCGGTTTTGAGTTGGATTAGTCGTGGGCAATCTGTACCTGACGAAATTCTTTACCAATTAACAGAGCCATTAATGGCACCAATTCGTCGTTTTATTCCTCCTATAGGCATGATCGATGTTACGTTTGCTATTGTGGCTGTCGTGCTAATGTTTATGAACTATTTTGCCACCAAAATTTTTGGTGCTCTGTGGATCATTCTTTAGATGATTTAAAAAGGAGCTGTTGCTCCTTTTTTTAAATGATATGATCTTCCCAACAAATCACATCTTTTTCATATACAATTCGATTTTTAACCGATATTTTTAATTCATGCATCAGTTTTTTGTTGCCCACTATTAGTGGATGCCATTCAGGTAAATCCCCATTTTTTTGGAAATATCGATAAGAACAACTCAAAGGTAGCCATTCAATAGTAAGTAAATTTTCTCGAGTGAGCTTAATACAATCGGGTTCATATTTGAATCGATTAACGTAATGTTTACATTGGCATGTGTTGGCGTCGAGCAAATTGCAAGCTACATTAGTGTATAAGATTTCGTCAGTGTCCTCATCCATTAATTTGTTCAGACAACATTGACCACAACCATCACATAGCTGCTCCCATCCGTCATCGCTAAGTTGATCTAATGTCTTACCTTTCCAAAATGGCTCAATCATGCTTTAAAATCATCTTCTTTTAACATTTGTAAGAAAAACCCATCCGTTTTAATCTTTTCTTCGATTTCTTCGGATGTTCCAACTACAAAACGTCTTTTTCCATCTAATAATACTTTCATAACAAATATCGGAGAACCAAAAATTGAGAGTATTCTTTCAGGTATTCCAGAAAAATCATTTTCATTTTTCATATACAAGTAACAATTTTCTTTTTTTGGACTACGATAAATATAACACCACATCATAAAATAAAACCTTTAATCAATATTTAGAAGGCTATTTTGTAAATAAACACCTGCACCAAATAGCCCTGGATCTTCATGTGTAATCACATATACAGGAATTTTTTTGACCAGCGTAGACATTCGCCCTTTATATTCAAAAGCAGCTCTAAACGGCGAAGCTTTAAAAAATTCAATAAAACGAGGAACAATACCACCGGCAATATATACTCCCCCTTGAGTATTTAGCGTTAATGCCAAATTACCGCCAAATCTTCCCATAAATGTACAAAAGTAATTTAAGGTTTGCAAACATAAATCACAACTATTTGTTAGTGCTTTGTTGACAATGATATCTGGAGTGATATCAGTACATGGTTGATGATTAATTTGCTGTATGGCTTGATAAATGTTAATAATACCATTTCCGGATAAAAATCGTTCGGCTGAAACTCGTCCAAATTTTTTACGCAACTGAACCAAAATGCGATCTTCTTCTTCATTTATCATGGGTAATTCTGTATGCCCACCTTCACCGGACAAACTTACCCAATGCTGATTAACTTTTATCAAATGTGAAACACCAAGCCCAGTTCCCGCACCATAAATTGCTATAGGATAATTTAGATTAGGTTCATCCCCTCCAATTTTTACCAAATCTTGCGGTGACAGTCTTGGAATGGATGTCGAGACTGCAGTAAAATCATTAATGACCTCAAGTTTTTTTAGTTTGAGTTCTTCGATTAATTCACGGCGAGAAAACGACAAATTGTTATTTGTCATAGTAACAGTGTCAGCATCATCAATTGGACAAGCGATGGCAATACACGCAATCTCAATTTTTACGGATTGCGCTTGAAGATAATTTTTGATTAATGTTAGTAATATATCTTCTTTTGAAATGAGAATTTTTGTGATTGCCGATAACTCGTTTGTAACTAAATTAAACAATGCAAAACGGGCATTGGTTCCACCGATGTCGGTGACTAGTGCGTACTGACTCATGTTACTCCCTTTTTTGACAAACTAATTTTACTAATGATCTAAAATCAATATCTTTCTATACTTATTGTACTTGGTAATTGAGATTAAAAAGCATAAAAGGCAACCTCGTTGTCTCCTAGGTATTCGAGGAGTTACTCAGTTCCCTTTGTTAACTTTTTAAATTAACGCATTTTTTTATTCACAACCTTAAAAGTCTAGGTTAACATCTAATCAACTTCTGTATTTATAACCATTTTTTAAGTTTAAAATAAATATAGGGTGCAACACCAGCCAATAACATGAGTAATAATGAAAATGGATAACCATATTCCCATTTCAGTTCTGGCATATTTTCAAAGTTCATACCATACGCAGATGCAACCACAGTTGGCGGTAAGAATACAACAGATACCACTGAGAAAATTTTAATAATTCGACTTTGTTCAATGTTGATAAAGCTTGTTGCTGCTTGCATTAAAAAATTAACTTTTTGAAATAATGATTCATTATGTGGTACCAATGATTCAACATCGCGAATAACTTCACGTGCTTGCTCAAGTTGATCTGCCGGCATTTTTGCTCGGCGAACAAGGTAGTTAACCGCACGTTGGCTATCCATTAAGCACAATCTTACTTTCCAAGCCGTATCTTCAAGTTCAGCTAACGATGTCATTGCTTCGTCGTATTGCTCTTGTGCAGAACGATCCATAATTACTTGGCTCAATTCTTCTAATTTGCTATAAATACTTTCGATTTGATCGGCTAGTTGTTCAACTTTGACTTCAAATAAATCCAATAATATTTCATAAGGATTTCCATCAACCATGCTTTGATAACGAGATCGCATACGATATAAACGAAAAGCAGGCAGATCCCGTTCACGCAAAGTAAATAATCGACCATTGTGTACAGTAAAAGCAACGGTTGAATTTCCCGCCCGATCTTCAGCATCTTCATAAAAGAAGAAAGAGTGAACATGCAATCCTTCATTATCTTCAAAAAAACGAGCAGAGGCCTCGATATCATCTAACTCAATACTGGTTGCTAAATTTTGTCCTAAATGAGTTAAAACAAAATCACGATCGGCTTCTTCTGGTTCAATTAAGTCAATCCAAGCCGCATTATTGATGTCGCCTTCATTAACTTTTACTAATTGTTTGTTCTTTAGTCCAAACGCATTAATCATAAGGCCCCCCTTACAGGAAAGTTTCTAGAACATTCTATTAACAAATGTGGCGCATTATACTCGTAATATCTTTAAATTCCTATGTCTAAAGTTATTTTTGTAATGTTAAAAATAGAAGTAATATTCCAGAATTAAATTAAAAACGGTGATGTTGCTGTTGTCTCATGTTACAATACGCAAATTAAATATTTAAGCAATTTTTAGGAGTATATAATGGCAAACCGAGGAATAAATAAAGTCATTTTGGTGGGTAATTTAGGTCAGGATCCAGAAGTTCGCTATATGCCAAACGGAAGCGCTGTTGCAAATTTTAGCGTAGCAACTTCGGAATCATGGAAAGATAAACAAACAGGTGAAAACCGCGATCGTACTGAATGGCATCGTGTGGTTGTTTTCGGTAAATTAGCTGAAATTGCTGGTGAATATATTAAGAAAGGCACGCAAGTTTATTTAGAAGGTCAATTACAAACCCGTAAATGGCAAGATCAAACAGGTAACGACCGCTATACGACAGAAGTTGTTGTTAATCCAATCGGTGGCACATTACAAATTTTAAGTTCACGAAATGGCAATGATAACTTTGATGATAATTCACAAAATTGGGGCCAAAGTGCTAATAATATTTCAACTGCGCCTGCCGCTGCGGCTCGCCCAGCACCACAAGCCGCACCCGCTGCTCAACCTAAAGCTCCTGAACCACCAATGGATTTTGATGACGATATTCCTTTTTAATTTTTCTCTCCCATTTAAAATATTGGGCGTAATTAAGCGCCCATATTTCTTATCTTTTTAATTTCAATTATACTTATAACCTACCAATTTTATTCATTTTATAGTGTTATGTTTGAACTGATACAAACTATTGGCTTTGGTTTAATATTATTTATTCCTTTAACTAATCCGTTAACTACTGTCGTACTTTTATTAGGTTTGTCGGGTGATATGACTAATGAAGAGCGTAATTACCAATCTAAGATGACTTGTATTTACGTTTTTATCATTATGGTTGTTTCTTTTTATGGTGGACAGCTAGTGATGAGCACGTTTGGTATTTCCATTCCAGGTTTGCGTATTGCTGGTGGTATGATTGTTGGTATTATTGGATTTAGAATGCTTTTTCCTCAGCAACCTTCTCATCGAACGTTAGAAGCCGATGCTAAAATGAAAGAAATATCGAATAATATTGCTTTTGTACCACTAGCCATGCCAAGTACGGCAGGCCCTGGAACGATTGCAATGATTATCAGTATGGCTTCAACAGTAAAAAGTGGAGGTTATGATATTTCAAGTTGGGTTGTTTATACTTCTTCAATCTTAGTTCCGCTTTTATTGTGTATTATCCTTTGGTTTTGTATGCGAAGTGCAGGCAGTATTATGCGTTTTATGGGAAAAAGTGGAATTGAAGCGACTTCAAGAATTATGGGGTTCTTATTAGTTTGTGTTGGTACTCAATTTATTATCAATGGTGTAAAAGAATTAATCATGAGCTTTCCCAATATTTAGTAAACTAAATCATTTTAAAAAAGTTGTTTATTAATAATAATGTCGTTTACTTAGGCTAGCTCATTTAATCACAGTGTTAAATCATAATTTGGGAATATTTTTTATCATTTCCACCCGCATTAAATAATCATAAAGCGGTAATAGTTGTTTAAAACCCTTTGATAATTTGTTAGGTAGATCGCCATTTAGCAAATCTTCAATATTGGAGTTAGTAACCATTGCTGCTAAACTTTTTCGATTATACCATGTTGCTATTTTTGGATCTTGATCTTTAATTAGTGGGCGTTTATAACTTTCACCAACAAGTTCAAATGGTTTTTTAACACAGCGAATCATGTCTAAAAATTTTGCACTGTCATTAAGAATTTCTTCACGAAAAATATCCATTGTCTGCTTTGATGCACAATAATAGCCAAGTCCATAACGATAGCAATCTGGTGCTATTTCAAAAAAATAAGCTGGCGCTTCTTTCCAATCTCGGTTTGGTCGTTTAAATGTCAACCATAAACGACTACGATATAACGATTTATCTTTCGAAAAACGTGTGTCACGATGTATGCGAGATATCGTTTTACCAATAGCTGGTTTTGTTTCAAACCATTCATCAATTTCCAGCATGTTGGGAGTTAACTGTTCTACTAACAGCCTGAATGGTTTGATTAATTCATTATCATAGATTGATCGATGCTCGTCAAACCATGCTCTACTATTATTAATCCATACATCTTGTAAAAAATTAAGTCCTGTTTGGGTAAAACCAGAAAATTGTGCCATAATTTAATCCTTAAATAACTTTCTGACTTTTTCTAAGTCTTCTTGTGTATCAACCCCTATAGCAGGGGCCTGTTTAGCAACTGCCACATGAATTTTTTCACCATACCAAAGTACACGTAACTGTTCTAACATTTCAATCTGCTCAAGTGTAGAAGGTGCCCAATTGATATATTGACGAATGAAACCAGCTCGATAGGCATAAATCCCGATATGTCGAAGATAAAAATCACCAATACTTGTTGGTTTGAAAAGATCTTCAGATTTCGCAAAGCGATCCCTTTCCCAAGGAATGGTTGCTCGAGAAAAGTAGAGTGCATACCCATCTTTATCAGTCACAACTTTCACTGCACCAGGATTAAATGCTTCTGTTGCTGAATCAATTGGAACAGCTAATGTTGCCATTCCTGTTTTATACTGTACTAAGTTTTCAGCAACTTGATCAATGATGATTGGTGGAACTAGCGGCTCGTCACCTTGTACGTTTACAATAATTTCATCATCGGAAAATTGATAGGCATTGATGACTTCTGCTAATCGTTCTGTACCCGAATTATGTTTATTGCTAGTCAGAATTACTTCACCGCCATAAGATTTCACCACATCGAATACTTGTTGATGATCAGTTGCAATAATTACCCGATTTGCTGAAGACTTTTTGGCTTGCTCCATCACTCGCACAATCATAGGTTTACCATGAATATCAGCAAGCGGTTTAGCTGGTAAACGACTTGAAGCATATCTCGCAGGAATAATAACCGAAAAATTCATAATTAAAACCTTTTACCTATTCGTGAACTGAAATCGAAGAATTCAGTGTTTTCGCTTCGTTTTCCAGTAACACAGGAATATTATCTTTGATTAAATAAACAAGTTTATCTTTTGGACATATTAGACTATTTTGTTCAGTATCATATTGAAGTTCACCATGACATTTAGGGCAAGCTAGCGCCTTAAGGAGGATTTCTTTCATTTTTTATTCTCTTTTAGATTTTATTTCTTCTAACAATGAGCAGATTTGATTAGTTACCTGATTAGGCAATATTGCCTCTATGGGTAAATACCACCAATTTGGTAATGTAAATTGAAAACATTTTACCGCATCTTTTTCTGTCATTAAAAGGGTTTGATCTTGTGTAGCAATATTCGCTAACAATGGCAAAGTATAATTTTGATGATCCGCAAATGATACTGTTTTGATCACATCAGCTTTGAGTGTATTTAGCATTGTAAAAAAACGGTTGGGATCACCAATACCGGCCATAGCACAGATATTTTTTAATGAATGCAATTCTATTTTTTCTTTTGTTAATAAATTTACTGCATATTGCGGTTTTAGTTGCATTGTATAAGTTTTTTCGGGGAATTTTTCAGCTAAATGACTTTTAGTTTCGCCATTAATAATAATAATATCAACAGATTTTAATCGACTTTGTCGCTCCCTCATTGGCCCTGCTGGTATCCACCAACCGTTACCAAATAAGCGTTTACCGTCAACAACCACAATTTCAATATCTCGCTTTAATGCATAATGTTGTAAGCCATCATCAGTTAAAATTGCATCTAATTGATAGTTATCTAATAAAGCTTGTACCGCTTGACTTCGATTGGGAGAAACGGCAACTGGCACATGTGTTCGTTGATAA
This sequence comes from Gilliamella sp. CG22, assembly GCF_046635725.1. NCBI lineage: Bacteria > Pseudomonadati > Pseudomonadota > Gammaproteobacteria > Orbales > Orbaceae > Gilliamella > Gilliamella sp. CG22. Next base: position 95,108 of record NZ_JBIDFK010000005.1, on the reverse strand, counting down.
ATTAATACTGGTTCATCCCCAGCTTGTGCGGTGGTTGTTTGTTCATCTAAAATAAGCGGATAACTTTCTGCTTTTCCACCATATCCACGTGAAACAACACCGATTTTTAAACCTTTAGTCTTTAAAGCTTCAATTAATCCTATTACCAGTGGAGTTTTTCCATTCCCACCTACCGATAAGTTTCCAATTACGATGATAGGTACAGGTGATTTCCAAGATTTTAATATTCCTGCTTTGTAGAGTTGGCGTCTAACCAATGTTATTAATCCATACAACCATGATAATGGCATCAGTAACCAATAAAAATGTGTTTTACCATACCATAATTTTTCAATCATTGTTTATTCACCATTGAATTATGCTTTTATATTAAATTTGCTATTGTAATCTATTCTGGTGTTTATTGACTAATCCAAATCATTTTAGTCATTTTTAATTTAGACAATGAGAATAATCTAACAAAGCATAGTTAAGTAAGCCTTTTAAAAAATTACCCTATTTTATAATTTTAAAATCGATTAAACCAATGTTAAAAGTTTAAATTTGAGAATTTTTAATCATTCAGTATTACTGACAATAATTTTAATATAGAAGGGAAACAACAAATAAAAAAGGATTCTTATCAAATCCTTTTTTATCATTGAAAAATGAATTGATTATCAGTAATCAATCAAATTTATTTATCTTGAGCTGTCTTTTGCAAATATTGTTGGAAATCTTGCTTATTTCCGTCAAAAACAATATTGCCACCATTAAGCATAATAACTCGATCAACAAAGCTCAAAAGATTAGTTCTGTCTGTTGCAATAACCATTGTTTGTCCTTGTTTTGCACGTAAATCAAGTTGTGCTAACAATAACTGCTCAGTATTCGGATCTAACTCGGCGCTAGGATTATCTAAAAATGATATGCTATGCGGAGATAAAATAAATCGAGCTAAAGCTAACTTTTGACGTTGTAAAATCGTTAACGGAACAGGCAATTGGCGCCAGTAAGTATCAAGTCCATTATTTAAAAAAGGTAACAAATTTTGCAAATTCACTTGTTTTAATACTTCTAAAGCGCGATCATGCGAAATTTGGTCAGGTTTATTATTTAATGTAAGATATTCGTATACTGTTTCGCCGATAATACCACTATATTGCCATAGATAATGAGTTTCACTTCGTAATGAATCCGCAATAGATTTAGTTAACATAAAACCATTCCATGTTATGTTGCCTTCATCTGCTTCTAAAATACCTAATAATAATTTTAATAAAGTACTTTTCCCTGATCCTGGCCCACCAACTATCGCTATTCGTTCACCTGACTTGATTTGCAAACTGATATCGTCTAAACAAGGTAAGGAAGGGTGATATTTGAAACTAACTTTAGATGCCCCCCAACCATTTTTAGGGCCGTTGAAGCCACTTAATAATCCGTTTTCATTTTGTTCTTTATCAAGAAGCGCATTAATCTGTTTCATGGAGTTAGTCATACGCTCAAGATTAGGTAACATATGCATTAACGAGAAAAACGGTTGACTCAAACGACCACCAATAATAATTGTCGCAAATAAACCTGCTGGCGACATATGACCTGTCTGTATTAGGTAAAAAGCAACAATCACGGCAAGCACAGTTTGTAAACTAGTTAAACCCATTAAAAAAGAACTACAGCGGTTATGAATAATATAGCGTTTTTGTTCATTTTGCTGCGCTTTTTCATTACCGGCTAGAAAGGTATAAGTCGCTTCTTTATAAGAAACCGAAGACTGATAATATTCAAGAGTTGTCGGTGAAAAAGGGACTTGAGCATTTATCGTTGGAATAGATTTATTTTCAAAATAAAAAAGCGTAATACGAACGATTGCACATATAAAAATAAAAATAGGAACAACGATTAACCAACCCGCAACAATCGCAATAACAATAAAATAAAGCAGACTGAAAACCAGATCTAATACTGTGCTTGAAAAGAACGTTAAAAACTGCATTCTAAACACATTCCAGTTGTTCATTGCCTCAATTACTTTGCGTCCCCATTGAGTTTTAAAGCTAGGCATAACTTGAATAAGTTCAGAAATAATTTTAGGTTCTAAACGATATTGTACTAAAGATGAATATTCACACCCCAATTTTATTCTATCCATTCTAAAGTAATACTCAACTAAAATAGCCAGCATTACGCCTAAGGATAGTGTCCAAAGTGAAGAGTCAGCTTGCCCGGGTATTACTCGATCATATATTGCATTTAAATATAATGGAATGAGCATGATAAAGAGATTGATTATCAGAGTTGTCCAAAAAAGACGACTGATAATCCTATTTTCTTTTTGCCCCATAACCAACAATGAACGCCAACTTAATTTATTTTTTCTTTCAGTTAGCAAGACACGCCAAGTCTCCTTTGGCAGTTTATCTAATTTAACATTTTTTTCATTTTTTATCTTATTAGAATGAACGGTAAGCAGAGACCATCCTGTTTGTTCTTCAAAAGCAACGTATAACCCTTTATTGACAGCATTATGTTCTTCGGAACAAGGAAATAATTCTATACCAAGATATTTTTGTGCCAACTCAAACAACATTTCTCGGTTAGCAGTCTGCTCTAGTTTTTCAATCTGCTCCTGCCATTCCCATTGACCAACAGGTAAAGATAATTTTTTTGCGGCCTCTGACAAGACCGACTTTAGTTGAAAAATATCACCAGAATTTGTAGATAATTCACTATTCATAAAGATATCTGATACCTATACATGATTCCAAGTTAATGTATGGGTTCCATCTGTCCACTGATCAACACCCGGTGAAATTTCAGAATGTACCCAAGTACCTGCACTATCTAAAATTTGTAATGAATCAGTGCTATCGGTATCAAATCGAATATTGTTATTATCCATATTCTCAAATAAATCACTTAAATTAACGAGGATAAAATCACCAGCGACCCCATCTTTAAAATTGAAAATATCAATATGTTTAAATAAATTTTTATTAACGACACTAAAATCAAACGTTCCAGCTCTTCCTTTTTTGGTAACACTATCTATACCTAAACCACCATCAATTGAGTGATATCGATTGAAATCGGTAAGCGAACTGAATTGAAACTCGTCATTAAAATTAGTTCCTGAAATATCGGTAATGGAAGTAAGTGTATCTCTCCCCCAATTACCTTTAGAAACTGTCATATCTTTATTGTTAGTAATATAAACTCTTATACCTTCTCTTAAATTAGTATAATCTATTTTCGTATTACCACTAGTATTCACTATTCTATCATTACCACTACTGCCGTAAACAATATCATTTCCAGCACCAGTATGAATTTCATCACTTACACTACTACCATAAAATTCATCATCTTTATCGGTTCCAATGATTTTGTGTATATTCACGATACGATCTTCTTTACCATACCCATTATCGCTTACTATACCTGTGTCAAGATTTGCTTTAATTCCATTTGGTGATTTATATTGAACAACTGCATTATTGCCAATACCAATTAATGTATTGTTTCCATCACCACCAATTAAAATTCCTTTTCCTGATATTATATCGTCATATTGTGAACCATATATGTTTTCGATATTTTTTATCGTATCTTTTCCGCCAAAACCATTAGTCGCCGTACCATTACCGTTTGCATCTAACGAAACAACCACACCTTGAATTCCATCATCGTAATAGAGCCAGTCACTACCAGCGCCACCGTCTATAAAATTATCACCACCTTTAGCATGGATATGATCATCACCTGCACCAGCAATAACGGTATTACCTTCTGTTTCGTTTCCATAAAACTGCAAAGTACCATTTTTAATGGTCACATTATTTATATTCTTTATTTCAGCATCATAATTATTAGCTGTAATACGATTGTTTTCTAAATCAACAATATACGATCCTTGCATTGTTTCATCTAAAATAAGCGAGTTAGTTCCACCACTACCGTCAACAAATGTTGTACTCTGGTTTATAATGAATGTATCATCATATTCCGTACCAACAAATTTTGCGAATCCACCCGCTGTAAAACTATCCTGATATGTCTGTCCGTTGATATCTTTTATTACTGTTCCATTAGTAGCGTCTATCTCAATCCCAGAATTCTGTGCAACAATAGAATAACGACTATAATCTAACGTATTCGTTCCATTACCTTTAGTGATAATTTGGTCATTACCCAAAGAACCATAGATGATATTTTCCGACCCGCCACCAACATGAATAATATTATCAGCATCGCTTCCTTCAAGGATATCATCAAAAGCTGAACCAACAATATTTTCGAAATTTGAGACCTTATCTACACCATCAAGACCATTGCTATCTTTGGTACCGTTCTTTGTTGCTACTTGATTTTTCAGGCTGATTTCAATGCCATTAGCGACATTACTATAATCGATAGTATCGACACCATCTCCACCATCATAATAATTAGACATTCCGCCTTTGCCTACAATAAGATAATCATCGCCAGCGCCTGTACTAATGAGATAATTAGTATCATTAGCCAATTCAATACGATCGTCAAAATCAGTTCCAACAATGCCATTTATGTTAGTTAGCTGATCCGCACCGCCAAAACCATTTGAATAGGCACGTCGTGTTTTAAGATTTACATCAATGGCCGAAGACGCTAGATGATAATCTACAACGTCAATTCCTGAACCACCAATAAAGGAGTTATAACCTTGCCCAGCAACATAAAGATTATTACCTGCTTCACCGTGAATTACAGCTCGACTAATTGCATCACCTTCAATATAAAAAGTATCATTACCTTCACCACCATATATCGTTATACTACCTTTGGCGGTTTTAAAAATATCATCATGTTGACTACCTTTAATTGATTGAATATTCGTTAAAGTATCCGAACCATCAAAGCCATTATTGATAACTTGTTTATCTGTTTTAGAAAGGTCAACATTAATTCCTTTTACGGATTCTTGATAACTGGCCGTACTATTTCCACCATTACCGCCTATTAGCGTATTGTTACCCCCCATACCTACAAGGATATCATTACCACCATTACCAATTATGATATTGTCTTTATCATCTCCAATTAAGACATCATCAAAATGTGTACCAGTAATGTTATTAATATTTCGAATTGAGTCGTTTCGACCAAATGCATCGGTAACAATGCCCTTAGTTAAATCAACATTGACTCCGTTATCAGTGGTTTCATAACTTATTGTATTAATACCGCCTTTGCCATCTATCTGATTATCTTTGCCGCCACCAACAAAAAAGATATCCTTGCCATCACCGCCAATCAAGTTGTTACTTTCTGTTAAGCTTCCGATAAAAGTATTATCACCATTGTTACCAATAATATTTTGAATATTTTCAACCTGTTGATTTACAGCTCCTGTAACAGTTTTCGTATGTAAATCAATAATTAAGTCACCTTTTACTTGGCTATAATCTACAGTATTAATTCCAGCTCCACCGTCATAAATATCTTGTGTTGTGCCAGCAATAATGACATCATCTCCAGCACCACCAACAACATGAACATTATTAGCAGAACTTGATAACAGTATGTTTCCATCGATATCAATAAGAGATGAAGGGGAATCAACAACTGAAAAATTAAAGTCTTCTGTTACAGTTTTTCCATTTGAATCAGTGTATGTTACCGAAATCGAGAATTTATTAATCTGACCTTTTGGATATAAAATAATGATTTCATTGAGCGATAAACCATATTTATCACCCTGCGCTGTACCGCCTCGAATAATTTCATAGTCAGAAGGAAGACCTGTTATGTTACCTATTGATTGAGCATCATCAAAAGAGACAATACGAAGAATTTTACCTTCTTCAATATAATTTTGATTAGCTACGTTAACCGTCCAATCAGCATTTTCTTGCGAAAGATCAACCAGTGTTGTTGAATACTGCGCATTGGCTGTAACATCCGTTCTTGCTGTTAGATTACCACCACCGACGTCGTAAACATGTTGAGCACTATCAATTAATCCTTCCCATTGATAAAGTTTAACATTAGGCATCTTTGGCGTAATACTTGCAGGTGGTTTACTTTCAACAATTGGAACTTCGCCATCGATACTTGATTGAAACTTTTCTGAATCCGAACTGGATGATGAACTCTTCTTAAAAACAATATCTGCATGAGGTGACTTAAGTTTAGCAGGCTTCACTTGCATGTCTAAATCCATCATATTTTCAAGTGAAGATTGAATTTCATTTGATGACGTGTCCGCACCACCACTTGTATCAATAACAATAAAATTGTCTGTCATGTTTGTCGTGAGATCAACCGTTTTATCTTCGACACTTTCGACAGTGATGTCATCCTCTTTAGTGGTAAGTTGTTCAGGTGCTTTTGTTTCAATTATCTCTGGTGTAATATCTTCAATTTTCGCTAAACTCATAATTTCATATGAATTTAATTTTTTTCCATCATTAAATGCTAATGAAAGCACGCCTCCATTTAAAGAAGCTAATTCGGCTCCCATCGTTAAAATCAATTTACGATTGTCACCTGTAGTAATGATTAAATCCGAACCATTAATTGATAAAGATACTTTATCTTTTTCCCATGAAGCATTAATTTTATTGTCTTCATAAGTAAAAGGAATAATTGAAAGAGCTGGCTCCATCGGTGTTAAAGCTGTATTTGTATTACTCATAAACTTGTCTCACTTCTTATCTCTATTTATACTCGGTCAACGATTAATTCATGTGTGCCATCTGTCCAAATTTCTTTTGAACCATTTACACTATGTGACCAAGAAGAAGAATTTATTAATGCTAAACTGTCATTACTATCTAAAACAAACCCAACTGAATCTGTATCCAAAGCATCAAAAAAGGTCGATAAATCAATGGAAATTCTATCCATGCTATTGTCTTTGAAATCAAAACTGTCTATATGTTTAAAAATAGTTGAACTTCCAAAAAAGAAATTATCTGTTTGACCAGATTTTTTAACAACATCAAATCCTTGACCTCCGTCAATACATTGATAGCCATTTAAATCTGCTAATGAGGTAATTTTGAATATATCATTACCATTGGTTCCAATGATGTTTTCAATACTTTTATAGTTGTCCACACCTTGATTACCATTATCATGGGTTTTAACAATTGTGTTAGTATTAAGATTAACTTCAATTTTAGTATTATTTAATTCATTATAAATTAACGTATCATTACCACGATCGCCGTTGTAACTATCGTTTCCTGTAGAAGCGTAAAATGTATCGTTTCCAAATCGTCCGGTTATAACATTGTCGTTATCATTGCCTCGAACAATACTATCACCCGAACCAGTTACAACTTTATTGATATTGATTAGTTTATCTGTACCTGTGGTTTTCCCACCACTTTTTACAGCAATACCTTTCTCTAAATCGATATCCACATTTGATGCATCGCCATAATCAACCCACGCATTTTTACCAACGCCTTCTAGTGTATCGTTACCAGAAAATCCTCTCATTTCAGCGAAAGATTTAATATAGTCATTGAATTCGGTACCATAAACGGTTTCGACATCCACAATATGGTCTTTACCACCATAGCTATTTTGTGTTGCATAACCTGTACCACTTTGATTGAGTTCTACTACAACACCTTTTCCAGTAGTAGAGTATCGATAGCTGATTATATCTGTGCCGCTTCCACCAAAAATTTCATTATTTCCGCCTAAAATATAGAAGGTATCATTTAATGAACCGCCGACAAACTTTGTTGAACCCGATGTTTTAGTATAACCAACATTACCTGAAGCATTTGAAAATCTAACTTCATCAATATTTTTTACGGTGTGATGAAATAAATGTCTATCTTTAACATCATCATCAATCTGATTAGTATCAAGATGAGCCACCATTCTTCCAGACATACCACTATAATCTATGGCATCGTGACCTGAACTACCATCAATTGTTTGATTGCCTGCTGCAGCGATGAAAACATCACTGCCTTTTGAACCAATAAAAGTATTGAAATTGGTAAAATTATCTGTACCAGAGGTTTTAGTAACAGTGCCGTTACTCATATTGATAGTAACACCGTCACTGAGAGCATCATATCTTAATGTGTTTACACCTTCTCCACCATCAAGAATATCATTACCATAATTGCCGTAAACTGTATCATTTCCAGCTCCAGCTAAAATACTTAGATCGTTAGCACTACTGTAGATCACATCATCAAAATCAGTCGCTATAATTTTTTGAATGTTTGTTATGTTATCTTGACCACCAAAGCCATTTTTAGCAACATCACCCGTTACTAAATCCATTTCCAGACCTGAAGTTGCATTACTGTAATCAACAGTATTAATGAAACCTGCGCCTTGACTTCCTCCATCAATTTTATTGTTGCCAGAACCTGCTATGATTGTATTATTACCAAGACCCCCATCGACTGAATGATCGCCATTACCTAAAACGAAATAATCATCAAAATTAGTTCCAATGACTTTATTAATATCCTTTAAAATATCAATACCTGAAAAGCCATTGTCATAAACAATACTTTTATTGAAATCAATGCTAATTCCATAAGCTGCATTTACATAACTAAGGGTGTCAAAACCTGTTCCCCCTAAATAATTGTTAAATCCTGCTCCTGCTTCATAGGTGTTATTACCACTATTTCCACTTAAAAATGTGATGCTCGCTTCATTACCACCAACTTTAAAGTGATCATCACCAGCACCACCATCAATAATGGTAGTGCCAACACCTGTTATGAATTTATCATCATAATCACTTCCAACAATAGCTTGGATATTAATTAGTGTATCTTTTCCACCAAATCCATTATCTTCAACTTGGTTATTATCTTTTGTTAAATCCACTTCAATTCCAGATTCAGCGTCTGAATAGTCAGCGGTGTTAATTCCCTCACCACCATCGAGTGTATTATTTCCACCTCGACCTGATAAAGTATCATTACCTTTACCACCGACAATGAGGTTGTCTTGATCATCGCCTATTAAAATATCATCAAAATCACTACCGGTGATATTTTGAATATTTTTAACAGAGTCTGTGCCACCATTACCGTTATTAATAACTTTATTTGCAGATAAATCAACGTGAACACCGCTAGTCACATTTTCAAAGGCAATGGTATTGATACCTTTACCGCCATCAATAATGTTGTTACCCCCACCACTCATAATCGTATCATTACCATCACCGCCAGTGAGTATATTATTTTCTTGGCTATGCCCAATTATGGTATCGCCATTATTGCTTCCAATTACATTTTGAATATTTTTTAATGTATGGTGGGTATTTTTGGCGTCAGTTTTTCCATTATTTAAATCAATAACCAGTGATTCTTTAAGTTGGCTATAATTAACTGTATTTGTACCAGCACCTCCATCATAATGTCCATTTTGATTGCCTGCAAAAATGGTATCATCCCCACTACCAGCGGTGATATCAACATTATTTTTGGTTGATGAAAGTTGAAAATGCCCAGTATTATCAACAATAATTGCTGGGTGATCGGTAATATCAAAATTAGCCTGTTCATTTACTGTATTGCCTTGATTATCAATATAGCTAAAAGCAAGACTAAAAGACGATTTTATTCCTTCAGGATAAATAATTAAAAATTGATTTGCAGCTAATCCAAATTCTTTACCGAGTGCCGAATCAGCTGTAATAATTTTCATATTTCCGAGTTGACCAGTAACAGAAACGACACTTGTTGCATCATTAATTTCTATAACGCGCCCTATTTGCCCAATAGGTAGCTTCGTTTCATCATTAGCGTAAATTGTCCAATTTTCTGTTTCTCCCGATAGATCTATATGAATATTTTCATATTGGATATTAAAATTTTCTGATTCAGCTGCTTCGTCATTACCGGTACCCGCTATCCAAATTTTACTTGAGTTATTAACAACCGATTTGATTTGTAATAACTTTATTGAAGGAATATCGATTTCATCAGAGCTATCGTCGTTATTGTTATTATTATCATTGATATCGATAATTTCATGCGATTCTGCAATAAATTTTTCCTTTGAAGATTCGGCTGTATCGGATGTTGATGGATACGGGATATTTTCTGAAATATTGTTATCATTATCACTGATAGTTGATGAAGAATTTTTTGAAATAAACTTTTCAAGATCTTCAATACTCTCTTCATCTTTTTGTAATTGACTGTCTAAATTATTGACTACGATAATTTCAACAGATTCATTAGCGACAGGTTCGATAACTTCATGTTCATCTTGCCCCTTCATCTCATTTTTTTCAGTAACATCAGATTCATTATTTTCAGTTAACTTTGGCGCAGTATTAATAGATTGAGACTTGGAAATTAACTCATTAGCATTGATTGTAACCCCATCTTTAAATGAAAAAGTAAATATATTTGGGTCTAATGATGCTAGTTTAGCCGCTAATGGTAATATTAATTTTTTATCACCAGACTGAACAATCAAATCAGTACCATTAATTAATAATTCAACATCTTTATAATTAACGGGTATATAGTTTTCTGCATAGGTAACAGGAACAACAGCTGTTTCTGATGATGCAGGCATTGGTAATTCATTATATTGTGACATCTATTTATATCCATTCATCTAAATAAGTTAAGGTTCTGAAAAAACAAGAGAACTGTTTGACAACAAGGGTTTTAAAAAGTATTCCAGTAATGTCCTTTTTCCAGTCAGCAAATATGCATCGACACTCATACCTGGGTACATAGTTACATTATATTTCTCAGAAGGAACTTCAATACTAACAAGGTAATATCGACCTAAATTTTCGTCTGAAACAGCATCTGCACTGATAACAGATACTCTTCCCTCTAGTGTGTTAGCATATGAAACGTCAAAAGCACTGATATGCAATCTTGCAACCATTTTTTCCCAAATACGATCCCTATCTTCTGGTCTTACTTTTACTTCAGCAATGAGAGGGACTTCTGAAGGTGCTATTTCAACTACTTCTCCCCCTGCTCGAATAACTGCACCTGTATGAGCAACAAACAGACGCTGAACTACGCCATCGGCAGGACTGACAATTTTTGAGTTTTCTCGTCGTCCTTCACTGTGCGTTCGCGAGTTATCAACATCGCTTAAATTGATATTAACTTGAGTTAGTTGTTTTTGAACATCAGATATGAAGTCAGCTTGAATCTGTTCATATCTTGCTTCATATTCTGAAAGTTCACTATTTAATCGTGGTACTCTTAATCTGGACTCATTAAGTGCGGTTTGTATTTGCTGATTTTCAAGTTTTTTCTGAAGCAAAGCTCCTTGTGCTGCTGCTCCCTTAGCTACCATGTTTTTGTAAAGCTGTACTTCTTGTTTAGCCAACTCCGCTTGTTTGCTAAGATCATCAATTTTAGTGACCAATTCTAAAATTTGCGCTTTCTTCTGTTCTACTTGAGCATTAATGACTTGTTTTTGTGCCCGTAAAGCTACGGATCTTGAATCAAATAAATGCAATTCATTTGTTATAATTTCATCTAATGATTTTTCACCCGTAAATTTAGGTTCAAATTTTTCATTACTTAATTCTGCATTAAGTCGTTCTATTCTGACCAATAAAGCTTTGCGTTCAATTTCATTTTTGGCAAAACTTTCATTAACATAGCTATTATCAACAATCGCAATTAATTGTCCTTTTGTAACATGCTGCCCTTCATGCACCAAAAGTTGTTGAATAACGCCACCTTCAGGGTGTTGGAGAGTGATATTTCGACTTTCGACACGAATAACACCAACACCTTTAACTAACACATCAACTTTAAATAATGAAATCCAAATTAGAAATAGAACGATAACAAGTAGTGTTCTACCTGCTATTCCTGTTGGCATATAGTTAGCTAGTTTTTTTAAAACTACCACTCCATCTTGAAATTTTTCTCTAAATCTATCTTTCATTTTGATTCAAATATTGTCATTAATTTGTTGGTATCAGTTGGCAGCGATGACCACTTTAATTTACCTGTTCTAGTAATTTATTGCGCCTATATTTTAGTTCTGTATCATTCTTTGACTTTGAATCTCTGAAGGCTGATTTTCAACCACATTGACTTCATCATCACGTAATATACGGATAGATACAAATCCAATATCACTCCTATTAACAGAAGCATTTTCTATTTTTACTTTTTGAACGGAAACTTTTCGAGATTGTAAAATACTAAACACTTCTAAACTTCGTTGATATTGTAGACTTAAAGAAAAACCAACTTGTGCGTCATCTGACGAAGTAGCAAAAATAACAGCACCTTTTTCTTCGATTTGGTCTTTATTCGCATCAATCCATTGAATCAATTTTTCTTTATTTGCTTCTGTTAAGAAATTTCGATTTTTAGGCCCCTGAAAATCCAAACGTAATTCATTTGGATTGACACCCTGATCATACTTATAAACATTAGTCACTAATTGATTACGCTCACGCAATTTAATCCCAACATTTTGTTGAGCAATAATCATTAATATTTGAAAAAGTAACGTGATTAGAAGATATACAAGTAATAATACTGTCATCATATCAACATATGCTGGCCAGAAATGTGAATTTGATTTCATAGAAATACCTTTCTTTTCATTATTTTAAGCTAAGTTTGAACATTCCATCATCTAACTTATCAGCAAGTAAATATAAACCGAGTGTAGAAAGATAATAATCATATAATGCTGATGATCGACTTACTTTCGCACTAAAGTAATCTGTTTCTACGGTTAATAAATCGTTTAGATTACGTTTACCTAAAATGAATTCATCCATATATAATTTGCGAGTTCTACTTGCATCATCTTCGGCTTTCGATTGTATTAGGTAAGTATCAGTAGAGTTAAGCGCATCTTCTACCAAATTATTTGAAACCTCTTTAATATCACGTACCAGTTGATTGTAAGAAGCCATACTATAACTATATCGAGCTACTGCTTGACTGATTCTTGATGAATTAATACCACCATCTAAGACAGGCATACTAACTTGTAGTGACACTTTACCACCGATGAAATTGCCATTTTTATCACTTGGATGTTGGAAAGGTTTACTATACGATCCGACAGCATCAACTGAAGGATATCGTGCACTTTTTGCAACCTCAATTTCTGAACGAGCACTGTTTAGCTGAGCCTCAGAAGATTTAATATCAGGGTTATTTTCCAACACATTATTCAAGATTTGGTCATATAATTGACTTGTAATAAATACTTCTTTCAATTTTACAGGATGGGTTGGCGCTGAACGACCCAACAAAGAATTCAACTCTTGTATCGATTTTTTCAATTGAAGTTCAATTGATTTAGAAGCATTTTGTGCATTGGTTAATGCTAATTGTGCCCTGATTAATTCTGACTGAGGTGAAAGCCCTCCTGTAACTTGTACACCAATAGTATTTACAAGTTGTGACATTTCTTTTATATAATCTTGAGCGTAATCTTTTTGTTGCGTGTAACGACGTACATTAAAGTAAGCTTTCACTACATTGAACGTAACTTTATTCTTTTCATAATCAGCAACATATTTAGCTGATTCACGAAGTTGTTTTGCACTATCTACACTATAACGAGTACGACCAAAATCAAGCAGGTTATATTGAAAAGAGACCTGAGCTTGAGCATATTCATCATTAGACCTTGATATCGAGCTCATTCGATCGAAGGCTTTATCGCGAGTTTTAGCTAACACATTAACTTTAGGATAGTATGTTGCTTTCATTTCATCTATTCTTGCATCTGCTTCTTCTAATCTTGAGTTCGCAGAAACAGTACGCAAGGAGTAATATTGAGCAAGTTCTATGGCTTCTGCTAAAGATAATCCTCTTGATTCAATATCAAAACCATTTTGCAATATACTAGGTAATTGTTTATTAGCTAATAGAATATTTTCATTTGCTTCGTAAGTATTTTGGGTATTTGGTAGCTCATGTTTAACAGTACAACCAATCATAAGGGACGAAAGCACACTTAATACAATAATTTTATTTTTCACAACATAATCCATATAACAAATAACTATTTAAAAATAATTAACTCCATCTTATCTTTAATAAAATAGAGTTAATTAACTGTGCTACACAAAGTATTAACTCAATTTTGAACAGATGCTCTTAATGTAGTCATTTGACTAACACATTCTTGCAAAAGTTCATTTTGTTGACGCACTACTTGTACTACTGCTTCGGAATCACTTGTTTTCATACGAGCAACGGATTCAATCGTTAATAACTGTTGGCGAACACCTTCCATTTCAGATTGCAAACATGTCAGTGTTTCAGCTACTTCTTTAAATGTTTGAACTATTTGTATGCGATCCGCATTCATTCCACCAATTGCTTCAACTAGAGCAGTACGATTTCTATCTGTTGAGGTATAAACATTTTCAATAACTTCAATTGTTTGACTTTGAACCTCATTAATTTTCACCGTATGTTCATCAATTGCATTTAACGCATTATTCGCTGTTTCTAATTCGACTTGAATACTTCGTAAAATAGGTTGTTGACCATCAATAGAGGCAAGCATTGAATTGACACCTTCTAACTCACTTTGTATTTGCCCCAACACAGATTGCATAGAATTGAATATTTGGTTTTGTGAGGCAAAACTCTGCTCTTGCTGTTGAATGAGCTTATCAAAATAATTAGATAATTTATTGGTGCTTTCAATCTGTTGTAATTGATTATCTTCGAATTTTTTCTGATAATTAAGAAATTGATTAAATGAATCTAATAAAGCTGCATTTAAATTCGTTGTTTGCAATTTAACGTCCGAAGGTGATGCAAGAGCAGACTCAGTAGAACCATTAATTACACTTGATATAGAAACGCCTACATCATTAGCATTCGTTTTAGCCCAATCTTCAACTGAAAAATAGATATTATCAACTATTGAGCCTAATAAATGCGCTAATAAGCCCATTACTAAAGAACCCATTAATCCAAGAAATGATGCAGTAAATGCTGCTGACATGCCACCTAAAGGTGCGGCAATACCACCAAGTAAAGCTGAAATATCACTGGTATTATTAGTAACAATATCCATTGATTCACGGATACTGCCCATTGTTAAGATTAATCCAATGAACGTACCTAATAACCCTAAACCAACTAATAAACCTGATAAATAATCTGCGCCAGATACACGGTGGGAAAAGCTATCTTTTAATTTGTCTAGAACAGAATTACGGATTTCTGGACCTGAAAGTGCCAAATCAGATACACGCCCTCTTAATCCTTTAACTGCACCTTTAAAAGGAAAGTTATTTAATTTATCAAAAT
The DNA here is from genome assembly GCF_046635725.1 of Gilliamella sp. CG22. NCBI lineage: Bacteria > Pseudomonadati > Pseudomonadota > Gammaproteobacteria > Orbales > Orbaceae > Gilliamella > Gilliamella sp. CG22. The sequence continues at coordinate 79,851 of NZ_JBIDFK010000005.1, read as the reverse complement.
TATTGGGATTTTCTGAGGCTACTGATAAAAACTTTTTCCAGCTATTGATTCCACTCATTAGTGAAACAGAAACAATAAAAGTATAAATTACACCAATAACTTGCATTGAAATAATAGCGGTATTGATAATTTTATTATGATTAATAGCTTCTAAAAGATCATCAAAAAAATATGCATAAGCTATTACTATTACAAAGAGGATCAATAATATAAATCTTATCGATCGTTTAACAGAATTCAACTTCACTTTATCCATCCTTAAACTAAATTATAAAAACATTCATAATTTAGTATAACTATATTTATTTTCCAATTTTTTATAAAAAATTAATATTCATCAATCTTCTTAACGAAAATATGATGAATTCTTATTATAATACTGATTAAAAAAATTGAAACCTTTTTATTCAAAAATTTCCAAATAAATATTATTTAGAAATAAAAACATCTAAAAAAACTATAATAAACCATTATCTTTATTAGCTTTAATGAATATTGCACTTTTATTAAACTATAAATTAGAAACTTTTAGATCAATTTTTTACGCCGATTAACGCCCTAAAATTCCATGAATAATTATTGCGAATCATTTTAAATAACTTACTTAAGTAAGTTCAATATCCTCAAGTTAATTATATTATTAGCCAAATAAGCTATTACTGAGATTTTATAGAAGAGCATAAAAATTTATTTTGTAAAATAAGTTTGCTTTTATTACAGAAAATTAACAAATAAGTCACTGTGTTGAATTCTCGTTAGCAAATATTATGTGTTAGATTTTTTGAGAAGATGATTGGAGAAATTAATCTATCCTTTTCAAAAGGAAAATTTAGTTAATGTACAGGCAAATGACCAAACCAATTATGATACCAACGCGGATTTATTTCATTCCTCATTGTTTTCAACTCCCATTTATGATGATAAAAAACTAAACTTATTTGTCCTGATTTAGATGTGGTATAAAAATTTAATTGTCGATCTTTGTAACGTGCTATAACTTTATTGGAAGGCAATTTCCAAGGATTATAACGGGAAGTCGACAAAAGGGACACGCTAGGATTAACAGCGTTTAAAAAAGCATAACTTGATGACGTGTTACTACCATGATGAGGAATTTGCAAAATTGTTGATTTAAGTGTATTTCGATATTTTTCAATCAATTGATACTCTTGATTTTTTTCTAAGTCACCTGATAATAATACTGAAAATTGACCATCTGTAATGTGTATTACACATGAATCTTCGTTTTGCGCATATTCAGCTAGATGAGTTGGCCATAATACAGTTAAACTTAGATTATTCCATGTCAGATGATTTTCTGATAAACAGTGATAGTGATTTTTTAAATTTACAGATGAACTCATCAGCCATGCATTGGGATAATGTTGTTGAAGTAGAGAAAGTCCACCAATATGATCATTGTGCTGATGGCTAATAATAATTCCCTTAACATCTAAATTGTGCCATTGTAAAAATGGAATGATTATACGTTCTGCGGCAGAACTATTTTGCCACTGCGCCCCAGTATCATACAATATTGCGGATTTCCCATCATGTATGACAATTGCCAGACCATGACCGACATCTAACATATCCATTCGCCATAGATAATGCTGTTTTTTAAAAAATGGACTCACTATTATCATGAGTAAAATGCAGAGGGTTATAGTATGACGACGCCAAAATTCCGTTTTAAGAGTAATTATGGCCAGCCATCCAATAATACTTAATAAATAAAAATCAGATGAAGTAGTAAACCAAGGGAAATCAATCAGCTTCAGACAGTAAAATAAATAATCAAGTGACTGTTCAGCAATAAACCAAAACCATAATGCTAAATAGAAACAATCAAAAAAACTAAAACAGAGTGCTATCAAGATTGATGGAAAAGTCAGTAACGATATGATTGGAATCGCAATTAAATTTGCCAAAAGAGCCATAGTACTGACACCTTGAAAAACAAATAATTGTATTGGTAACAATAACGCCGTTAAACCTAATTGTAGATGTATTAATTTAACTAGGTAACACTTTTTGTTATTTTGAATCTTTTTTGATAATGGTACCCATTGATATAAAAATATTAAGCTAACAACAGCATAACAAGATAGCCAAAAACTTTCAGATAAAATCATCAACGGATCGGTTAATAATAATAAGGCTATTATTCGATTAATTTTCTGCCATGCGCTGATATGTTGATTTTGACAGCGTAAATAAATCCATATCCCCAATGCCATTATTGCACGTAAAGCAGGAGGATTGAATCCTGTTAACCAAGCATAAAAACAGGCGCATAACCATCCGATTATAATTGGGACATATAAATTATTAAATCGCTGTGGAATAAAAAATAACATTAATTTGACGAGACTGTAACACATACCAAATACCAACAAAATATGCATACCTGATATCGCCATTAAGTGAGCAACGCCGGTATTCATCATAATTTGCCGATAATGATGATCAAGTTGAGAGCGATCACCAAAAGCCAATGCAAATAATATCCCACGGTAATGAAACAAATACATATAAGGCAAAGCATGATCAACAATAGTTTGTCTAATATCATTTTTATCTTTTAATAATTTAGCATTATTGATTTTTGCAGATAATAATGTCCGATTGGCTATAGCAAAACGCTGACTATCAAATCCTCCTTCATTTAAATAACTATGAATTACTTTCGTTTTTATCGTTAATTGCCAAATTTGACCTATTTTAGGTACATTAATATTATCCCAATAAATTGAAATTGGGATAGGAGTTGATGATGCTTGGTGATTACTTTCAAGAATAGTCCATTGCAGATAGTAAGGATTCATTTGCTGAGATGGATGCCGGATATTGATACTTTCGACCTTTGCTTTGACGACGAGTGTTTTGTCAATGTAAGGATCGATATTGATTAAATACTGTTTAGAATATGCCGTCGACCATAAGAAACTTAACATAAATATACTAATAAGTAACAACGTTTTTCTAAATAGAAATTTACTCGTAATGACAATAATCAACACGCCAAAAGCTGTCGCATACCAAAATATGTCTGAAAGTAATTTAGACATAAACATTAATGGCAAGCAGCCTAATGAAAATGTAATTATAAGTAAATCATGTGAATAAATTTGCCGCATTGACTCTAATTAGGCTATCGAATTAACAATAAGTTAGCATAACCTGTCAACAAATTATGCTCAGAAACTTTTGATAGATATTGCGATCTTGGTTCCAATCTTAATTCGCATTTGTTAAAAATCGATCATTATGATAAGAACATTTATAAATGTATTTTGATAGGTGTTAAGACTAAAATTACTTTAAATAGTCATCAAACTTTTTAATTATTTTTAAATAACTTTTTAATGTTTAATCTATATATTAATTGAGGGATTAATAAAAAAGCCTTTGAGTTAACTCAAAGGCTTTTAAACTAAATACTATTTTAGATATTATGCTTTAGCGGCATTATTTACTCTTTCACGTAATTCTTTACCTGGTTTAAAGTGAGGAATGTATTTATGTTTCACCTCAACATTACCACCAGTTCTTGGGTTTCTCGCTTTACGTGGTGCACGATAATTTAAGCTGAAACTACCAAATCCTCGAATTTCTACACGATCGTTGCTTTCCATTGCTAAAGCGATCTGTTCAATAATATCTCTTACAGCGTCATCAACAAGTTGCACAGGAAGGTGTGCCCGCCAGTTGACTATCTTTTCCACTAAATCTGATCTGTTCATGGTCACTCCTAGGTTATGTATGTGATATATAATTTGTTCATTTTATACCACAAAAGAAAAAGAGGGCAAGCCCTCTTTACTTTTTAGTTGAATATTTTTTACTCGGTTTTTGATGCAGCTTTGAATGCTTCAGCCATTGCATTAGTAAATGATGCTTCTTCTTGAGTTGAAGTATTATTTACAGCAGCAAGCGCTTCTTTTTCGTCAGCTTCATCTTTAGCACGTACAGATAATGAAATTGCGCGAGTTTTACGATCGATATTAACAATCTTAGCCTCGACTTCATCACCAACTTTTAATGCAGTTGTTGCATCTTCAATACGTTCACGTGCGATATCTTGAGCTTTTAAGTAACCTTCAATGCCTTCTGCGATTTCAATTGTTGCGCCTTTAGCATCAACAGCTGTTACATGACCTTTAACAATTGAACCTTTTTTGAAGTTTGAAGCAAAGCTACTAAATGGATCATCTTCAAGTTGTTTAATACCTAAAGAGATACGCTCACGTTCTGCATCAACTTGTAATACAACCGCTTCGATATCATCACCTTTCTTATAAGCTTTAACTGCTTCTTCACCTGGCATATTCCAAGAGATATCAGAAAGATGAACTAAACCGTCAATACCACCATCTAAACCGATGAAGATACCGAAATCAGTGATTGATTTGATCTTACCGCTAACTTTATCACCTTTATTGTGTGATTCAGCAAATTGTAACCATGGGTTAGGTTTACATTGTTTAAGACCAAGAGAAATACGACGACGTTCTTCATCAATTTCAAGAACAATAACTTCAACTTCATCACCTAAGCTAACCACTTTAGATGGGTGAATGTTTTTGTTAGTCCAATCCATTTCAGAAACGTGAACTAAACCTTCAACGCCAGTTTCAATTTCTACGAAACAACCGTAATCAGTTAAGTTAGTTACTTTACCAGTTACTTTAGTGCCTTCTGGGTAACGTTTAGCAATTGAAACCCATGGATCTTCGCCTAATTGTTTTAAGCCAAGAGATACACGTGAACGGTCTTTATCAAATTTAAGAACTTTAACAAGTAATTCTTGACCCACTTCAACCACTTCACTTGGGTGTTTAACACGTTTCCATGCCATATCAGTAATATGAAGTAAACCATCAACGCCACCAAGGTCAACGAATGCACCGTAATCAGTAAGATTTTTGATGATACCTTTAACTTCAGAACCTTCTTGAAGATTTTCAAGAAGTTGTTCTCTTTCTGCGCTATTTTCAGATTCAATTACTGCACGACGAGAAACAACAACGTTGTTACGTTTTTGATCTAATTTAATAACTTTTAATTCGATTTCTCTATTTTCAATATGAGAAGTATCGCGTAATGGACGTACATCAACAAGCGAACCAGGAAGGAACGCACGAACGCCATTAAGATCAACCGTAAAGCCACCTTTCACTTTACCATTGATAACACCTAAAACTGTTGCAGCATCTTCAACTGCTTTTTCTAATGTAAGCCACGCTTCATGACGTTTAGCTTTTTCACGAGATAGAATGGTTTCACCAAAGCCGTCTTCAATTGAGTCAAGTACGACATCAACAACGTCGCCAACTTTAACTTCTAATTCGCCTTGGGCATTTTTAAACTGCTCTACTGGAATTGCTGATTCAGATTTTAAACCAGCATCAACTAAAACAACATCTTTGTCGATTGCAACGACAGTACCACGGATCATGTTACCAGAACGAGTGTCTAGTTGATTTAAAGACTCTTCAAAGAGTTGAGCAAAAGATTCTGTCATATTTATATACTTAAATTAATATTAACGTCCACATTACATCATGTCTTGTGGGGTTGTTTATGATACTCCACTCGTCCTTATAATGGAGCTTTGTTCACGTTATAAATAAATTTACAACGCAAGTTTTTCGTTTATATACGTAATAGATTGATTAAATACATCTTGAATAGAGAGTGATGTGGTATCAATTATTAGTGCATCTGTTGCAGGTTTTAATGGGGCAACGGCTCGATTACGATCTCGCTCATCACGCGCAGTTATCTCCTGCAAAATTTCGGCGAATTTAGCATGTTTTTGCTTATCTTGCAACTGTTTCATTCTTCTTTCTGCTCTTGAGTGCGGGCTGGCATCCAGAAAAATTTTTACTGGTGCATCAGTAAACACAACTGTCCCCATGTCTCGCCCATCCGCAATTAACCCCGGCAATTGCCTGAAATCTCTTTGTCGTTGCAATAATGCTGCCCGAACTTGATTTAGCGAAGCCACTTTAGAAGCAGCGCCTCCAGTCTCTTCAGTACGAATATCTTTAGAAACATCAACGCCATTTAATAGTACTTTGACTTCGCCATGATGGGTATCAAAAGTTAAAGGTAAATTTAATGCTAATTGAGTTAATTGTAGTTCATCATTCAGCGCAATGTGATGATTAAGCGCCGACAACGCAAGCACACGATAAATCGCGCCGGAGTCTAAAAGATGCCAATTGAAATGATTAGCTAACGCTTGACACAACGTGCCCTTCCCCACACCACTAGGGCCATCGACAGCAATAACAGGAACTAATGTATTCATTTAGTATTCACTCAATCGTTTAAATTGTTCAAAATAGTCAGGAAATGTTTTCATTGTACATTTAGGATCTAATATAGTCACGGGCGTATCGGATAATGCCACTAATGAAAAACACATTGCCATACGATGATCGTTATAGGTTTTTATTTCAGCATGTGTTAAAGATTTAGGGGGGATAATCGTTATATAATCGTTACCTTCTTCAACCTCTGCCCCTATTTTACGCAATTCAGTTGCCATAGCAGATAAGCGGTCAGTTTCTTTAACTCGCCAGTTATAGATATTACGAATAGTTGTGGATCCTTTGGCAAACAAAGCGGTTGTTGCTATTGTCATCGCCGCATCAGGGATATGATTCATATCCATATCAATACCGTTAAGTTCCCCTCGGCTACACTCGATATAATCATCAGCCCACGTTACTTTAGCACCCATATTTTCAAGTACATGGGCAAATTGGGTATCACCTTGTAAGCTTTTTTTACCAATACCCGTGACGCGAACAGTGCCCCCTTTAATCGCCGCTGCAGCTAAAAAATATGAAGCTGATGAAGCATCACCTTCAACCAAATAAGTACCCGGTGACTTATAAGTTTGCTTTGCTTTAATAACAAATTTTTGATAATTATCATTGATGACCGACACCCCAAATATCGCCATCATTTTGATCGTGATATCAATATACGGTTTAGAAACTAAATCCCCTAAAATAGTAATTTTAGTATCGTTATCAGCAAGTGGGGATGCCATTAATAGCGCCGTTAAAAATTGACTTGAAACAGAGCCATCAACCTGAATATTACCGCCAATAAAGCCCCCATGAATATGCAGTGGTGGATAACCTTCATTTTCAAGATAATCTATTTTAGCCCCACCTTGACGAAGCGCATCAACTAAATGCCCTATTGGGCGCTCTTTCATACGTGGTTCGCCCGTAAGCACAATATTATTTTCGCCAAGACATAACGCAGCAGTTAAAGGACGCATCGCCGTACCGGCATTCCCTAAAAAAAGCTCTAATGCATGGGATGAATGTAGTTTTCCGCCGATGCCCTGAATATCACAAATCGTGCGATCATTCGATAATTGATACGTAACACCTAATGCTTTAAGAGCATCAAGCATATAACGGACATCATCGCTGTCTAATAAATTTGTTAAACGTGTATTACCTTGACTCAATGCAGACAAAAGTAGCGCCCGATTAGACACACTTTTTGAACCCGGTAAGTTTATCGTACCATTAAATCTTTTTATCGGTTGTAATGTTAGGGATAACATGATAGTTCTCTTTATATTTTTAAGATTTTTAAAATTTATCTAAAGTTGCTTTCAACAATTCAATCGCTTGTTTATCTTTAGCACTATTTTGCCACAATTTATCAAATAACAACCGGTATCGCTTAATCGCATCGTGAGACGAGGTAATAGAAGCAATCCCTGTGGTCACATTCGGTAATTCACCTAATCGAAACGGGCTCATCGCTAACGAAATCGGGTTTTCATTTTGATAAAATAGTTGAAAAGCAATAGATGGAATTGCATGCTCTGTAATAGCAATGGTAGGCGAATAAGTTTGTTGTTCAATTAATTCAATTAAGTGATAGACTTCTTTGCGAGCTAATAGCATGCGTTCAGACTTTTTACCCGGTGAAAGATTTAAATTACCGACTAAACCAATATGTAAAAAACGTTCTACATTGCGTAAACTAATTAAATTAATGACTTTAGGCGCTGATTGATAGAATTGTGTTTGTCGTTCTTTTAAAATGGCTAACGTTGTTGCATATTTTTTTAAATTAATTGAATCGCCCGATTCATCTAGCATCATAGCAAGATGAGAAAGATAATCTGGTGAAGTGAGTAAAAAAGAAAAAGGATCAAAATGAGAATAAATATGTGTTGATTGTTCTTCAAGTTGGCGCATACGTTCAAAAAAACCTTCACCACTTGAATAATATTCAGTATCAATACCAAGCAAGCTTGCTAAGGATGTATCTAACAAAGTCGCTAAACGTCCTAATGTTTCGATTTTGATAATTTCACCCTTTTCAAGACGGTAAACCGCAGCTCTTGAAATTCTAAGATTTTGTGCTATGTCTTCTGCTTTTAAGGAAGCCGCTATACGATACGCCCGTAAACGCTGACCTATCGCACAATAATCAATCGATCCAGTATTCATAATTCACTCAAACCATTCGGATTTTGGCAGTGTAACATAAGGTAATCATATTGCCAATTTGCAATCCAGGCAATTTTGTTCAATTCATCAATATATGATTTTTGACTCAAGTAATGGATAATCTATCATCCATAATTAAATAACGTCATAAATATTGGCATTAGCAATGTAAGCAAAAAACCTTGTACGATAGCAGGTGGCACTATCATTATTCCTGCTCCTTTCTTTAACATAGGCAAAGTAAAATCCATAGACGTTGCACCACATAACCCCAGTGTTGTTAATTTATACCGTTTTATTAATGTTGGAATAAGTATAATGGCAAAAAGTTCACGTAATATATCATTTAAAAATGTGGCACTGCCAATAATTGCCCCATGTGCTTCAGTCATTAAAATGCCTGACAAAGAATACCAACCAAATCCAGATGACATACCTAATCCTATACGCAAAGGAAGATCTAATAGTAAAGCGGCTACCATTCCACCAATAAAAGTGCTTATAATGACGATTAGCGTTGTTGCAATACCAACTTTGTTAAGTAAAATTTGTTTAAGTGAAATATTATTACTTCTTAACTGAATACCAATTAACAAGAGTAAAAAAACTAAAACAACCTGAATAATGTTTTCGGTATATTGCCATACAAACAATGGAAAAAGTCCGACTATAAATCCCAAAACAAGTGCAATAAAGACACGCAATGATTCCAATATCATTTTTACGCGTGAACCAAAGGTTTGATTAACACTTGAAGCTTTCCACGGTAAAAATAGGTCAAATAACATTAGAAAAATAAAATTCCCGCCAAAAGTACAGATAAAAATAATAGCAGTATAAAATAGAATATTTTGCAAATTAGTCGCAAGGTTATCTAAATGAGCAAGTTCTGCGCCCATAATAAAAAGAATAAAATAAACCATCCAACTTAGAATTTGGTTAATTTTAGCTATCCATTTTTCTTGTTTGCATTTAATTAAATAACCAATGCACAAAGGCACAAGTGCTATTAGAATACCAAAATACATATTTCATTCCCTACTAATTAATTTAAGACAATTATTTTATTGAGCTTTAATTAAAAAAATCGATAAACAACAAGTTGAATATCGATTGTAATCAATTTTGATAATTTGACACTACATTAGGTAAATAATCATTACCTTTAGTATATTATATTAATGATGCTAATTGTGTTTCAATATTCAGTTTGAGTTGATCTAACAAAGCATAACGATTACGGTATTCAGAACGTTTTTTACTTGCTATATCTTCTAACGATTTACGTGTAATCTCAGTGGGTAAAATAAATAACTCACGATCATCTTGTTGACCATCGATTGTTAACCAAAAATCATCATAATCAGACAAAATGCGTTCTTGTCTGCTGTTATAACGCCAATTGTTATACACATGCGTTTTATTTCCAACCGCCACAATTTGCTCAAGCTGAAAATAATGCGCAATGATTAATGCTGCCTCAACGGCGACTCGTTTTGGAAATAATCCATAACATTGCTTAGTCGCTTTTTGTACCCGAACTCGCGCTTCATAATGACCGGTACCTTGCAACCCTGCAATAAATAAAGTCGTTTTTTGTTGATATTGAATGATTGAAAAAGTTAATGTTGCTAAATCAATACCGTCATTATCATAAAAATAAAGGCTTATTTCACCTTCTCGAGCAAACTTGTTACGCGCTTGAATCGCAATTTGAATATTAGCTTCATTTTTTGCTGTTAGTTTAGCCAATACATATGGAGTTTTAGGATCATAAAAAGCCTTAGTCATGCTATCAGGCTGATTCGCTAAAAAATCATAGTGATATGCTAACGCATCAAAACGCTCTTGTTGCGACAAATTTGATGATAAATACGGTCTTTGTAATTTACACGGTAAATTGGTTTGGCAAGAAAAATAGTAGCCAAGTAATGGATATTGTCTTAATTTATCCAACCATTTTAGTGTAATAGGACTTAAAAATAAGGTTCTAAAAAAAAATTTATAACGATAAGTCGGATTAAGCCAAAGTTCATTTAGCGGAAGTTTACCGGTACATAGCCAGTTAAAAAGTTGCCATTTGCTTTTTGGCTGGGACATATTCGTAATATTATTCATAAGCAGAAAAAATAAATTTGAGTTAGTTAATTTATAAAAAATTTATATGTGGCTAAATTATAAAATATCAATAGATATCAAAGATTAGTCATAAATACCAACTTTAAAGAGTACAATACAACATAAATCAACGCAACCTTTGCCATCTTATTCTATAAGAAAAGAAAATAAAAAACGGTGAACTGGTCACCGTTTCTTATTAAACAATTATTCAGTTTTTATAAACTCAATTATTGTCCTTTCACTTCTTTAAGTCCGTTGAATGGAGCCTTAGCACCTAATGCTTCTTCAATACGGATTAATTGATTGTATTTAGCAACACGATCAGAACGGCTCATAGAACCCGTTTTGATTTGACCAGCAGCTAAACCAACAGCTAAATCAGCAATAGTTGAATCTTCAGTTTCACCACTACGGTGAGAGATAACAGCAGTATAACCTGCATCTTTTGCCATTTTAACCGCTGCGATAGATTCAGTTAATGTACCGATTTGGTTAACTTTAACTAGGATTGAGTTAGCGATGCCTTTTTCAATACCTTGTTTGAAGATTTTGGTGTTAGTTACAAACAGATCGTCACCCACTAATTGGATTTTGTGACCTAATGCTTTAGTTTGGTATGCCCAACCGTCCCAATCGCTTTCATCTAAACCATCTTCGATTGATACGATAGGATATTGTTCAGTTAAACCTTCTAAATAGTGAGTAAATTCTTGAGCAGTAAACTCTTTATTACCTTCACCTTTTAATACATATTTACCTGTTTCTTTGTTATAGAATTCAGAAGCAGCACAGTCCATCGCTAAAGTAATATCTTTACCTAGTACATAACCCGCTTTTTCTACAGCTTCTTTGATACAAGCTAATGCTTCAGCATTTGAATCTAAATTAGGGGCAAAACCACCTTCATCGCCTACAGCAGTATTCATACCTTTAGCATGTAAAACTTTCGCTAAGTTATGGAATACTTCAGAACCCATACGGATTGCTTCACGTACTGTTTTCGCGCCAACTGGTTGAATCATAAATTCTTGTAAATCGATGTTATTATCCGCATGTTCACCACCATTGATGATGTTCATCATCGGTAATGGCATTGAATATTGACCTGGCGTACCATTCAAATCAGCAATATGTTGATATAGTGGAACACCTTTTGCTGCTGCAGCTGCTTTAGCATTAGCTAATGATACTGCAAGAATTGAGTTTGCACCCAAGTTAGATTTAAAATCAGTTCCATCTAAATCAAGCATGATTTGGTCGATAGCCGCTTGATCTAACGCATCTTTACCCACAACTGCTTTCGCAATTGGTCCATTTACGTTTTCAACTGCTTTTAAAACACCTTTTCCTAAAAAGCGAGATTTGTCACCATCACGAAGTTCTAATGCTTCACGCGAACCAGTTGATGCACCAGATGGAACGATTGCTAGACCAACAAAACCACCTTCTAAATGAACTTCAGCTTCAACTGTAGGGTTCCCACGAGAGTCGATGACTTCACGACCATGTACTTTAACGATTTTTGCCATGTTATTTTCCTCTATATGACAGATATATTACAAATGTAAAACTTTAAAACTATTTTTGTTGTAGCTGCTGATACTCCTTGGCAGCTTTTATAAAACTACTAAACAGTGGATGCCCATCTCGTGGTGTCGAGGTAAATTCCGGATGGAATTGACAAGCAACAAACCATGGATGATTAGGAACCTCAATAATCTCGACTAATTTTCTATCAGTTGAAAGTCCTGTTACTTTTAATCCTGCTTTTACAATTTCAGGTAATAAATTATTATTCACTTCGTAACGATGACGATGACGCTCAGTGATTGACTCTTTTTTATACATATCAAATACTAATGAGTCTGGTTCTAAATGACATATCTGAGAACCAAGTCGCATAGTACCACCTAAATCACTATTTTCATTACGTTGCACAACATTACCCGATTCATCACTCCATTCAGTGATTAACGCAATGATTGGATTAGCACAATCTTTAACAAATTCTGTAGAATTTGCATCTTTAATTCCAGCCACATTACGAGCATATTCAATCATGGCAACTTGCATTCCAAGACAAATACCTAAATAAGGTATTTGGTTTTCACGCGCATAGCGTGCAGCAATGATTTTACCCTCAACGCCACGATACCCAAATCCACCCGGAATAAGTATTGCGTCTAAGCCTGAAAGTAAATCCGTACCACGCGATTCAAGATCTTCAGAATCGATATAACGAATATGAACAGTTAAACGGTTTTTCAACCCGCCATGTTTTAATGCTTCGTTTACAGACTTATAAGCATCGGGTAATTCAGTGTATTTACCCACCATACCTATTGTGACTTCACCAACAGGATTGGCCTCTTCATAAATCACTTGTTCCCACTCTGATAGATCTGCTTCAACGCAATCAAGGTGGAATCGATTGCAGACAAAAGTATCTAAATTTTGTGATTTTAAAAGAGCAGGTATTTTATAAATTGAATCGACATCTTTTAATGAAATAACTGCACGTTCAGGCACATTACAAAATAGTGCAATTTTTGCTCGCTCATTAGCTGGAATGATACGATCTGAACGACAGATTAACACATCAGGTTGAATACCAATAGATAACAACTCTTTGACTGAGTGTTGTGTAGGTTTTGTTTTAACTTCTCCAGCAGAAGCTAAATATGGCACTAGGGTTAAATGCATAAATAAGGTATGTTCTCGACCTACATCAACCGCTAATTGACGAATCGCTTCTAAAAATGGAAGTGATTCAATATCCCCAACTGTGCCACCGATTTCAACAATAGCAACATCGAAGCCTTTAGCTCCTGCAATAACGCGAGATTTAATCTCATTGGTAATATGGGGAATGACTTGAACAGTTGCACCTAAATAATCCCCACGACGTTCTTTGCGTAATACATCGGAATAGATACGCCCTGTTGTGAAGTTATTTTTGCGAGTCATTTTAGTGCGAATAAAACGCTCATAATGACCTAAATCAAGATCCGTTTCTGCCCCATCTTCCGTCACAAAAACTTCACCATGCTGAATCGGGCTCATTGTACCCGGATCGACATTAATATAGGGATCAAGTTTTAACATGGTGACTTTTAAATTGCGGGCTTCTAAAATTGCAGCGAGTGATGCTGCGGCAATGCCTTTACCAAGAGAAGAAACGACACCGCCTGTAACAAAAATATAATTCGTGACCATTAATACCAGACCATTATTAATTTATAAGAACAATATTGCGTCGTTTTCAAACGATAAAAGCAACACAATATACGATAAATCAGACGGGAAAATAGTATAACAGAATCTGACCTTGCTCACAATTGAATAATTATCTTTAACAGATGTTTTAATTAAGCTGATTAGATAGATTTAATGCTACTCAATCTAATCAACTTTAATTTGAAAACAGAATTATCTTCGACAATCAATCTAAACTGTAAGATTAGCATAAAAGTTATTAATCTTACTTTTTCGAACTCGATTTTGTATCCGTTTCCAAATGAAAATTAAACCATTAAAAATCGTACTTAATGCAAAAAAAGCAAATAAAGAGATACTTAAAATAATGGGTAACCACTTGTCTTGTTCATTAATTTGATATCTAATGTCAGGATTAATCGTAAATCCTGAGATAGAATTATCATCTCGATAATAAATATCTGAGACTAATCCAGAAAAATTGACTCGCCCCGATTGGCTATTCAAACTATTTTGAAAAGTTGAATTCGAAACCCGATTAGATTCTAAATCCTCTTGGTCTTTGCTATCTGTTTCGTTAAAAAACTTATTTTTCAGCGTAATGAAGAAAGAAACATTATCGGTTTGATTATGGATTTCTACTTTTCCGCACTTACTATTCACCTTTTTGTTATATTTATCACAAAGTGCCCCTTCCGTGGTAACATTTACCCAATCGCCCTCTTTTAGATTGTTGGTTAATAATTGTGAACTATCATCAAAATTCCAACTTTTCAGGTCATGATTAGCAAAGTGATACATATAAAAGATATTATCTTTAACATTGGATTTTGCATAAACAATAAATGTCAAAATAATACCTACAAGAAAAAGCCATAAATTACGCCCAGCAAACTTTGGTGGCCCAAAATTTTCAATCTCTTTCGAAACTGACAATGTATAACCATAACGAATTATTTTTTTATCCTCAAAAGTAACATCAAGCTCAACATTAGTTAATGTATGTTCGGGTAAATATGCTTGCCAATTATCAGGATAATTTAAAATAGAATTATGACCAACAGTAATTTGTTTCGTTTTAGCGTTTTTATTTTTAACTTTTCCTCTTATTCGATTAACAAATTGAATTTTTACTTTAGACTTTGGTTTACGACAATAAAAATAGATAACTGCTAGTAAATTTATGCCAAATAAAAACAGATCAAATAGTTCATTACTTTGCCAAAAATCTAAAAAATAATTAATTGTTAAAAAGCAAAAAAATACCGCAACTATCCCTTTATTATTTTTATTCCGATACGCTGATTCTAACGGTGTTTCTTGCCGTGTCATTAAAATTTCATAACCAAATTTTTGTTGATTTTCAATGCGATTGTTTATAGTCTCATTGTCATGATTATGATTATAATTTTCTGGATGTTGAACATCAAACAATTCACTTGCCCAATACTCCATATCATCTTCTTCTAATTTTTTTTCATTGATGATATTTTGATGCGCTGCATAACGAATATCGTGATCATTTAACCTAATCACAATGGCATAATCTTCAGTGAAAACTACTTCAGCCACATTATCATCTAAGATAAAACGATCCATATCATAGGGGATAATGACATCAATATTATTAATTTTATAAAAAAGTGTTTCGCCAACATAGTGATTGATATTTTGTTTGACTAGTTTGCCAGATATTGATATTACATCTGAATTTATTAATGACGATTCTTTTACCTCTGAAGATAAATGTTTTGTTGTTTTTAGATAAGGTGTTATAAGACGTTCTTCTAGTGTGGACAATTGCCTAATAGGCCTAAGATCAACAATATAGTTTTTTTCAATTAACTTTTTCTTTTTTTTGTTACTTTTAAAGTTTTTTCTAATCGACGAAACGATCAAAAACAAAATGTGAATGACTAATATTAAACCAAATATATTCATTTTGTGACTTATTCCTTATGAAACATTATTATAGTTATATTTAACTGATAAAATTGGTCAGTCTGATTCTTTTATTTAGTGATTTGCTGTTTTTTCACTACGCGATAATCCAATAATTCCCGATCGAACCATTTCGACAATATGACAAGTTTCACGTATCGACGCTAAGAAAGAATCTAGTTTTTCACTTGTACCCGATAATTGAACAATGTAATGCGTTGCGGTAACATCGACAATCGAGCCTCTAAAAATATCGGCACAACGTTTAACTTCATCTCGTGCATCAGACCCTTTAGCAGCCACTTTCACTAACATAATTTCTCGTTCAACATGAGGCCCTTCGGTTAAATCATGTACACGATAAACATTGACAAGTTTATGAAGCTGCTTTTGAATCTGCTCTAGCACATGTTCATCACCTGTTGTTTGAATGGTCATTCTGTGCATGGTCGGATCTTCTGTCGGTGCTGTCGTAATGGTTTCAATATTAAAACCACGTTGTGAGAACAGACCAATAATTCGAGATAAAGCCCCGGGTTCATTTTCTGTTAAAATTGATAAAATATATCGCATTAGGTTCTCTCCGTTTTACTCAGCCACATTTCGTTCATTGCTCCACCACGTATTTGCATTGGGTAGACATGTTCAGTTGCATCGGTCATGACATCAATAAAGACTAATCGATCTTTAATTGACAAGGCTTTTTTAAGTTTTGTTTCCAGATCTTCACGCTTGGTAATGACCATACCAACATGACCATAAGCTTCCGCTATTTTTGCAAAATCAGGCAATGATTCCATATACGAACAAGAATGTCGCCCAGCATAAATCATATCTTGCCACTGTTTAACCATGCCTAAAAAACGGTTATTCAGATTTAAAACAATAACCGGTAAACCATATTGTAAAGCGGTAGAAAGTTCTTGAATATTCATTTGAATACTACCATCACCGGTTACACATACGACACATTGATCTGGAAAAGCAAGTTTCACCCCAAGCGCAGCCGGAAGACCAAACCCCATGGTACCTAGACCACCAGAAGTAATAAAATGACGAGGTTTATCAAATGGATAATACAAAGCAGTAAACATTTGATGTTGACCTACATCAGTAGTGACAAATGCGTTACCTTGAGTCAATTTATATAAAACTTCGATTGCTTCTTGTGGTTTGATGCTTTCACCTTCATGACTATAAGCTAAACAGTGACGTGAACGCCAATGATCAATTTGTTTCCACCAATCCACTAAAGCATCAAGATCACGATCAGCTTGCAATTCATTAAGTTCGGATAACATCGTTTCAACCACTACTTTAGCATCACCCACAACAGGAATAGTGGCAGAAATTGTTTTTGAAATTGATGTTGGATCAATATCAATATGTATTATTTTTGCTTTCGGACAATATTTTTCAACATTATTGGTTGTTCTATCATCAAATCTGGCACCAACAGCAAATATTACATCGGCATTATGCATCGCCATATTGGCTTCATACACCCCATGCATTCCAATCATGCCTAAATAGTGTTTATCTGTACCAGGAAAAGCACTTATCCCCATTAATGTTGACGCAACAGGGAGATTCAATTTTTCGGCTAAACGTTTAATTGCATCACTTGCACTGGCGCTAATTACTCCGCCACCAATAAACAAAACGGGTTTTTTAGCTGCCAATAATGTCGTTAATGCTTTTTTAATTTGTCCTTTATGTCCTTGAATAGTTGGATTATATGAACGCATTGAGACAGATTTAGGATAATGGTAATTATATTTATTTGCAGGATTAACAATATCTTTTGGCAGATCAATCACAACCGGGCCAGGTCTACCTGTTGACGCAATATAGAAAGCTTTCTTAATAATTTCAGGAATGTCTTTACTGTCTTTTATTAGAAAACTATGTTTGACTATCGGGCGTGATATACCGACCATGTCGCACTCTTGGAAGGCATCATTGCCAATCAAGTTACTTGCTACTTGACCGGAAATAACAACCAATGGCACAGAATCCATGTAGGCAGTCGCAATACCAGTAATGGTATTGGTC
The DNA here is from genome assembly GCF_046635725.1 of Gilliamella sp. CG22. Classification (NCBI taxonomy): domain Bacteria; kingdom Pseudomonadati; phylum Pseudomonadota; class Gammaproteobacteria; order Orbales; family Orbaceae; genus Gilliamella; species Gilliamella sp. CG22. Next base: position 62,017 of record NZ_JBIDFK010000005.1, on the reverse strand, counting down.
GCTCCAGGCCCTGATGTTACGAGTACAACACCAACATCACCTGTAGCCCTAGCATAACCATCAGCCATATGTACAGCGGCTTGTTCATGACGAACTAATATATGCTCTATGCCACCTAAAGTATGAATTGCATCGTAGATATCAAGAACACTACCACCGGGATAACCAAATATCTGTTTTACTCCTTGATCAATCAAAGATTGAATGACCATTTCTGCGCCTGACAGTTTTGCCATCGTTGTTGCCTCCAATATTACAAATTAGTCATTTATTTTGCATTAACTACTACATTAAATCAATAAACTGTATAAGGTTATTAATTTTCTTTATACGATAACAGCGTAAACAAATGCTAATAAAAGTCAATATAAAACATATTGTTAAAAAATTTAACGCAAAATATAATTTTTGTGTTTTATTGTTATTTTTATGTTTTTTCTATACACTTTGGAAAAGTCTATTTAAGTCTTATCTAAACCCGACATATTATTCCTAAAAGGTATTATCATGAGCAATTATTCTTTGGAACCTATCTCGCTTACTGATTGGCAATTAGTAAAAGTGACAGGAGAAGACAATCTTAAATATTTACAAGGTCAAGTGACTATTGATATGAAAAATCTTTCCGAGCACTCAGCATTGTTTGCTGCTCATTGTGATGCTAAAGGGAGAATGTGGAGTAATCTATTATTATTTATGCGCGGTGCTGAGATATATTATTTATTGCGTAAAAGTGTTGCAGAAAAGCAAATTACCGAACTAAAAAAATATGCTATTTTTTCCAAAGTGACGATTGAAAAGGAACAAAATTTAAATATGTATGGGATTATGGCTGATGCATTACCAGCGCAAATACTATCAAAATTCAATGATGATAATTGTGTTAATGATAATGACACTACTTATATTAAATTAATGTTACCTCAACCCCGAATCATTGTCATTACACCACAGCCTATTGAAAGTCATTTACAACCAAGCAATAAATGGTTACAACTTGATTTAGAAGCAGGCTATGCCATTATTGATAGTGAAAATACAGAAAGTTTATTACCGCAAGCGTGTAATTTACAACTCTATAATGCCATTAGTTTTGATAAAGGTTGTTATTGCGGACAAGAAATGGTTGCTAGAGCGCAATTTCGTGGCACAAATAAACGTGGACTTTATCTATTATCTGGCAAAAGTGATGTACTACCTATCATTGGTGATACGATAGAATATCAAATAGAAGGAAATTGGCGAGAAGGGGGGAAAGTGTTAGCAGCACTAAAACTTAATCAAAATCATGATGTGTATGTACAAGTAGTACTACCTAATGGTATAGATATCAATACTGACTTTAGAATTAAAGGACAATCAACAAGCAAGCTAAATTTTCATTGATTAATTAGTTGCTATTAATCATTCCAATTAAAAACGATATCGATTTTTCAATTTATATTCATTAAAATTAAACAATTTGAATTGATAAGAATAGCTAGAATATAGATAAATATATTCTAGCTATCAATGAAATCTTTAATTATCCCTTACCTAACTCTTGATAAACAATTTGCACAAAATAGTTTACACCCGTTGTTAATAGCTCATCACTAAAATTATAAGCAGGATTATGCAAATTTGCTCCTTGCCCTGCACCTAACCAAACATAAGCACCAGGAACCTTTTGCAACATAAAGGCAAAATCTTCAGATCCCATTGAAGGAGGAGGATCAATCGTTACATTATCATCGCCCACCACTTTTCTTGCAGCGCTAATGGCTATATCCGCCTGCTTAGCATAGTTTATGGTAGCAGGATAACGGCGCTGATAATTGACTTCCGCTTTGGCGTCAAAAGTTGATGCGATGCCCTGTGCTATCTGTTTGATTCTTGATTCAGCCATGTCCTGAACATCGGAACTAAATGCTCTAACCGTTCCTCGAATTACAGCTTGTTGAGGTAATACATTCCAAGTATCACCACTATGAATTTGTGTTACGCTGACAACTAAGGAGCTAAGAGGATCGGCATTACGGCTCACAATACTTTGTAATCCATTGACGATTTGTGTTGCAGTTAAAATTGTATCTTTACCCAGATGCGGTGCCGCTGCATGTGAGCCAACACCTGTCACATTAATTTCAAAGACATCATAAGATGCCATTATTGCACCGTGATTAATATAGAAATGATTTAATGCCATATTGGGCTGATTGTGAATTCCATATACTGCTTCAATAGGCAATTTATCAAATAGCCCATTTTCCGCCATTACACGGCCACCCCCTTCGTTTTCTTCGGCTGGTTGGAAGATGACAACTACCGTTCCACTAAAATCACGATGCTGGCTCAAATATTTAGCCGTTCCCAATAACGTTGCTGTATGACCATCATGACCACAAGCGTGCATTTTTCCGTGTATTGTTGAACAATAATCAATATTATTCTCTTCGGTAATATCCAAGGCATCAATGTCAGCTCGTAAAGCAATCATCCGCCCTTCTTTATTACCTTTTATGATGCCAACAACCCCTGTGGGTGCAAAGTCAGTGTATAATTCTGATATACCAAATGATTTCAACTTTTCAATGATAAATTGAGTGGTATTAGTTTCTTCAAATGCAGTTTCGGGATGAGAGTGAATATAGTGACGCCATGAGATCATCTCATTTTTTAGTTGTGTAATTGAGTCCATTAATTATTCCTTTCTGACTAATTGATTTACCAGTTATACCTCGAATTAATAGCCACTATAATACGATATCATTCTTAATAAAAATAACTAATTTTACTATGATTATTAATTTTAGTTATAAGTTTCACATTTAAAACTAGTTAAACGCCTCTATTTTCAATCAAACATTAAAACGGCTTTGAAAACAGTATATAACTGAAAAAACTCACACATGGTAATACAAAATCAAATAACCCGACATTAACAAAAACGGACCAAATGGAATTACGGTTATTGATTGCTCACTTAATCCATAACGCAAAATAAGATAATAAACGATAGCTAAAAATGATGAAAAAACTAACAACAAGGGAAGACTTTCATAAGATATCCATGCGCCTAAAGCAGCCAATAACTTAACATCACCCTGCCCTAGTCCCTGTTTTTTGGTCAGCAAATAAAATAATTCTTTAGGGACAATTAATAAAAAATAACCCCAAATAATGCCAGTGATCGCTTTATTTAACGTAATGCCAAACAGATTAAAATAGCCAGCTAAAATCCCTAACCATAGTAGGGGTTGAGTAAATAGATCTGGCAATAAATAATATTTTAGATCTATCATTGCCAATAAGAGAAAATAACACGCTAATATCATTAATAAAACCGTATTTAAAGTCCAGCCTTTTGTCAAAAATAGAATAGCAAAAATAACCGCAAATAAAATCTCAAATACGATATAGCGATAATGAATTTTCCCTTTGCACGCCCAGCATTGTCCCTTCAGTAATAGCCATGAAAAAACAGGAAACAGTTGCCAAAATCTAAGTTGTTTGTGACAATGTGGACAACGAGAGCGATGAAAAGAAATAGCAATTAAATATTCATACCCTGAATAGATAGGCTTAAAACGACAGTAAGCCACATGAATGAAGCTTCCCAAACACATTCCCAATCCAATAATTAACCAAATCATCAATGAATAACATCCCCCAATTGGAAAATCGGTAAATACATGGCAATAATTAAGCCACCAATAATCAAACCTAGAATTAACATCAATAGCGGTTCAAACAACTGTATCATATTATCAGTCAGCGTTTGATGTTGTTCCTGATAATATTCTGCTAGTTGTTTTAGCATCAAATCTAATGTACCTGACTCTTCACCAACCAAGATCAATTGACTGCACAATGGAGGTAATAAACTTTGCTGCTCGATAACAGCACTGAATGAATAGCCTTGTTCAATTCCGGCGATAATTTGATAAATAACATGACGATAATGGTAATTTTGCATAATTGTTGCAACCGCATTCAACCCACTCAATATAGGAATACCTGCTATTTGAGTTATAGAAAGAGTCTGAAATATTTGGGTTAAATGCAAAGTATGAATTAACGAATTCAAGAATGGTAATTTCAATATTAATTTATCCATTTTTGGGGCGTAAGATTTTTTTAAGTGATAATGATAAATAAGCCAAAACAAACCAATCATGCCGACCCATTTCCCATAGTTATTCTGAATATAGTAAGACAAATCAATAATTAATAATGTAAAAAAGGGAAGTTCAGCTTCAAAACTTTGATAAATATCTACAAATTTAGGTAATACTATCAATAACATAATTAGTGTTACAACAACTGACATAAACAAAAGGAATAATGGATAACGCAATGCCTTTTTTAGTCGTTTTTGTAAATTAATTGATGCCTCTATTTGAAAGGCCAATTGTTCAAAACTCAAATCAAGTTGTCCTGTTAATTCCCCTGTTGCAATAATTTCAGCATAAAGTGGTGGAAAGACAGATTGATGTTGAGTTAGTACTGTTGATAGTCGTTCTCCTTTAGCTAGTTGCCCTGCAATTTCCGTCAATAAACATTGCCAATGCTGTTTAGGGTGTTCATGCGCAAGTAAATGCAAAATTTCAAGCAAAGGTAATCCAGCTTTTAGCATGGTAGCCAGTTGTTTTGTCAAGATAAATAATTCAATACGCTTAAAACTACTTGAAAATACATAGTGACCTGCCTTGAATTTTATGGCGATATCACCTTGCAATAATAATTGCCGTCGCGCTTCGTTTTGTGAAGCCGCTATAATTTTATGTTCTATAAAATTGATGTCGTACCAATAATAGAGCCTTTTCATGTTCCACCTAATACTCTATTTATTTCTGCTAAGGTCGTTATCCCTTGCTGTATTAATTGTTCAGCTGATTGCCTTAAAGAAATTTGATTTGAAGGTGTTATAACCTGTTGATTTAAAATTTGGTGTTGAATTTCAGGGGTGATAGTTAAAAATTCATATAACCCTATTCGTCCTGAGTAACCACCTACACAGTTCTCACATCCGATTGCGACATAATGTGGAATCGGCTTTTGTCCTAGCCTAATCAGCTCGCTCGCCACCACTTTACAATAACAACATAACTTACGTACTAATCGTTGAGCGATGATTAATTTAACACTAGCAGAGATGAGATATCGTTCTATTCCCATTTGATTCAAACGTGTTATTGCTTCTATACTTGAATTAGTATGTAAGGTAGACAGGACTAAATGTCCGGTTTGTGCAGCTTGAATGGCTATTTCTGCTGTTTCATGATCACGAATTTCACCAATCATCATCACGTCAGGATCTTGCCTTAACAAAGCACGTAAAATGGTTGCAAAACTTAACCCAATTTTCATATTTACAGATGTTTGATTAATGCCTTCAACCGGTATTTCAATCGGATCTTCCACGCTACAGATATTACAATGAGGCAAATTTAATGTTTTCAGTCCACTATAAAGCGTTACCGTTTTACCGCTGCCTGTCGGTCCTGTAACTAATATTAGTCCTTGTGGGTAATTTAATATTTGTTGAAACTGAGCAAGAGCCCTATCCGTTAATCCTAAATCGTGAATCGACAGCGGTGAATCATGATTATCGAGTACGCGTAACACCACTTTTTCACCATTCATAACCGGTAAGGTTGAAATCCGCATAGCATAACGATCTATTACTAATTGCCCATCCTGGGGTAATCGCTGTTCTGCAATATTCAACTTTGCCATTATTTTCAATCTAGCAACGATTTGCTTTGCCAGTGTTAAAGGAGGAGCCAGTATGGTATGCAATACACCGTCAATCCGCATACGAATGCGATAACTTTGTTGATAAGGTTCAAAATGAATATCCGAAGCACGTTTTTTTAAAGCTCTAAGCAATAATTTATCAATACTGTCGACTAGTTGATCTTCTTGCATGACTAAAACCATTTTATTGTTGCATTAATTTAAAATTTAAAGATATCTTCACATACACTATTTAAGCTTACATCAACAGGATTAGTTACACAGGTACGTGACCAATCAACACTACCATGGGTTATATTCAGCGTCGGTGTCATCGTTACTGTTAAGCCAGATAAGGCATTTTGTCCAACTAATTTAATCATCCCATTTGTGACTGTCACTGAGGTGACATAATTGGTTGATTTAGTCATTGGAATACCATTATTTGCATTATTACAATTTGCTAATCCACCTTGCTCAATTACACATATTTCTACCGCTGTTTTGTAAGCGGTCATGGCTTGTAGCATATCGGTCATGGCTGCTTTTTTTACATAACCTTGATAAGCAGGCAAACCAATTGCCGTTAAAATAGCAATTACTATAATTGCTATCATGAGTTCAAATAAGGAAAATCCCGATTGTTTGTTCATATTCATTCTATGTTATTAAATTGCTAACGAAACACAAGCAACTTTATAGCGTTTAAAAAAAATGAAATAATAACGGTATGCCAAGTATGGAAAAAGGATAACAATAATTGTTTTTCTGATTTCATCATTATTTAAATTATTGGAAGTCAAATCACAAATCAGTCATTTGATAACAAAGTTTTATAAGATAAGGAGTCGATATGTCCTTAAAGATAGTTAATGGTTGGTTACAAGGTGTAAAACAGGTCATTTCACCATTTTATAATGATCGACCAAGTGATAAACCCATTTCATTATTAGTGATTCATAATATAAGCCTTCCGCCCAATCAATTTGGTGGCCCTTATGTAGAACAGCTGTTCACAGGTCAGCTTGATCCAAATGAACACCCTTATTTTGCCGATATCTATCAAATGCAGGTATCAAGTCACCTATTTATTCGTCGTGACGGTGAGATAATTCAATTTGTAGCTTTTGATAAACGAGCATGGCATGCAGGTATATCAGCATTTGAAGGACAAGAAAATTGTAATGATTTTTCAATAGGAATCGAATTGGAAGGATGTGATAGTGAAAAATTTACCGAAGTGCAATATCAACAACTGGCAAAAGTCACCCTTCTACTACAACAAACTTATCCACTTAACAATATCACCGGACACAGTGACATTGCGCCAGAACGTAAAACAGATCCCGGGCCTTATTTTGATTGGCAATATTATAGGCATTTGCTTGCTAACAAAATGCAAGCTAATTTAATTAAAGATCAATTAGAACGAATTGAGCAAGCGTTAAAAAAAATAGATTTATGGCAAGCCTTGCCACCCAGTCAGGATGCTTTTTTAAGTCAACAACCTTTTGCTCTTGATACCATGAAATCATACGAATGGTTACAATGGATTTTTATACCCCGAATTCGAGCTATAATTGATGCAAATTCGGCTATTCCGCCCTTTGCGTTACACCCCTATTTTGAAGAAGCGTTAAAAGAGTCAGAGAAAAATATTGACCATTTGTTAGATCTGATAAAACAACTTGATGAATTGACCCAATCCAAATAGTTAATGATGGCTTAAACATTTGAAAAGGTGATATTGAAAAGATCTGAGAAGTTAATTACCGCGTTCTGCCCGCGGTAATTTAAGAAAAAATACAATTTTTATTTTTTTAGCTTATTTCGATACTCATTGACCGCTTTTAAATGGCTATTATAATTCGTCGTAAACGTATGTCCGCCCTTACCATTAGCGACAAAAAACAGATATTTGGTATCAGCAGGGTGTGCAGCAGCTTCTAACGACGCTAAACTTGGCATTGAAATAGGCGTAGGTGGTAAACCATTAATGACATAGGTATTATAAGGATTAGTCTTATCGGTCATATCAATACGTCTAATTTTACCGGTATATTTATCACCTAAACCATAAATAATTGTAGGATCGGTTTGCAGCTTCATTTTTGCTTTTAATCGATTAACAAAAACAGATGCGACATTCGCACGTTCAGAACTAAGACTAGTCTCTTTTTCAATAATTGAGGCAATAATAAGTAATTCATACGGCGTGCTATATGGCAGCCCACTATCACGATTTTCCCACACTCTTTGCAGGTTATTTTTCATAGTGAGATGAGCACGTTTTAAAATATTAATATCTAAGGTATCGACCGTATAAAGATAAGTATTTGGCGAAAGCCACCCTTCAAGAGGCCCCTCAATACCTAAAATTTTTGCAATATCATCGCTTGATTTATCAACCAAAGTTTGTTGAATGTAAGGGGTATTTTTCATGGTATTTAACCAATCATTGGCTCGCTTCCCTTCTACAAATCTTAGCGTAAAACTGCTTTCTTTCCCTGACACTAATAATTTTAGAAACTCATCAACAGTCATATGGGGTTCTAACTTATATCCCCCTGCTTTAATAGAACTTAATTCAGGATTTAATTTATACAAATAAGGAAGTAGATAAGCCCTATCCATTAAATTTGCTTGATCTATTTGTTCAACTAACTGATGTATTGACGTTCCTTTTTTGATAATAAACACTTTATTATCATCGTTAACATGAATATGCTGTTTAGAAAACTGTTGTAAAAAATAGTAACCCAACGCAAGCGAAGCGGTGACAACTAAAATTATTGCCAAAAACGTGTATAAAAATATTTTTTTAATCATAACTTATTTATCTATATAGTGAACCTTAGCTCGTGTAGTTAAGCGCGTTAATAATTCATATGCACTGATACCTGTATATTTAGCAATTTCTTCTACCGGCAACTCCTTTCCCCAAAAAATGACTTCGTCGCCTGGTTTATCCGAACTATTCAGTCCCAGATCAACAATAATCATGTCCATTGAAACACGCCCCACAATAGGAACACGTCTACCATTAATTAACACAGGCGTATTTTCGGGTATACCGCGAGGATATCCATCACCATACCCCATTGCAACAACACCTAATTTTGTCTCTTTATGACTTGTCCAAATTTGCCCGTAGCCCACAGATTCACCCTTTTTATGCTTTCTTACTGCAATTAGCTCTGACTTAAACGTCATAGCTGGGTGTAATTCGGCAATGGGATTCTCAAAAGGAGAAACGCCATATAAAGCAATACCTAATCGAATCACATCACGATGTGAATTTGGCCAAGCAAGAATACCGCCAGAAGCAGCAATAGATTGCTTATCAAGCAATGATTTACTAGAAATTGATTCAACAAAGTCGTCCAATAGCAAACATTGATTTGACGTTTGATCGGAAGAAAAATCATCAGCAGAACTAAAATGACTGATAATATTTAATGGTTTACGCACAACGCAACAACTTGCTAATCGATTAAATTCACCTTGAGCCTCATCAAACCGAAACCCTAAACGATGCATACCTGTGTCAATTTTGAACCAAGCTGTGATTTGATTTTCAATTTTAATCGCATTTAACGCATCAATTTGCCAACTTGAATGAACCACAGTTTGCAAATTAAAATCAATTAAATCCGTTATTTCATCATGTGGAAAAAAACCTTCCAACAAAACAATGGGGGTAATGATCCCAATTTGCCGTAACAAAAGCGCTTCAGAAAGTCTTGCAACCCCAAAGTAGTCGACCTTATCGGATAATAATTGAGCAATGCCAGCAATCCCATGACCATAAGCATTTGCTTTAAGAATAGCCATTAAGGAGCTATTAGGTGAATTTCGTCTCACATACTCAATATTATGCAGAATAGCTTGACGATTAACATTAACGACAGCAATAGACATTACTTCCAACCTAACTCAGGTAAAAAAAGATATTTTAATTTCTGTTCTAAATAATAACAAATAAAATATGAAAGGTTAATCAAGTTTTAATACAAAAAAACCACACAATCAATAAGTTAATTAAAAAATTCGGGGGCATAAGTAATTTATCCTTTTAAAAAATCATAGGATAATTCGCTTAAAAACGGTATGATCATTAAAGATATTTTTAGAAATCAGCATAATTTTTTAAAGGATATTAGATGATTGATTATAATGCATTTCCTGAACAACGCCAATCTTTTATCCGGCAGCTTTTGACTGAAAAAGGGCGTGTTGTCAGTGCTGATTTAATTAAATTGTTAGGGGTTTCAGAACACACGATTCGTCGAGATTTACAAAAACTAGCCCGTGACGGTGTTTGCAAGCGTGTATATGGTGGAGCAGTTAGCCATTTAAAACAATCAGCCACATTTGAAACTCGTATTAATCAATGTGTAGACGAAAAATCTTCAGTAGCAATAAAATGTGCAAAATTAATCAAAAATAATTCCTGCATTTTTATTGATACTGGTTCCACCTATTTAGCAATGGCAAGTTATATCCCACAAAATTTGACATTAACGATTGTCACCAATTCTCCTCAAATTGCTTCGGTCTTAAGTAGCCGTACCAATGGCGAGCTCATTTTATTAGGTGGCAAAGTTAATCCGTTAACGGGGGGAACAATGGGCGCTGATACCGTTAATCAAATCCGAAATATGGTCTTTGATCAAACCTTTATTGGCGTTTGTGGACTTGACCCGCATGCGGGGTTAAGCGCAGTTTATTATGATGATGCCTGCTTCAAAAAAGAAGTCATTACGCAAAGCAATGAGGTTATAGCCGCAGTGATTGCCGACAAAATGCAACAAGTTGCTCGCTATAAAGTTGCCACTTGTGAAAATATAGATATCATTATCGCTAGTCGAGATAGCAAAATTGAGGGCTTTGAAGATTTTAATCTCAAAATAGAAATCGCTTAATAGATTCAGCTGTCATCAACTCAATCTGAGCATGCCATCATTTGCTTTGCAATTCAATTAGTTGCTTTATCGTATTCATTACCGCACTATCATCATTGAAACCGGTGATAAATTTAGCGACAGCTTTGGTTTCTTCAAATGCATTACGCATTGCAAAACTATACTCCGCTTGTTCAAGTAATTCTATGTCGTTGTAACCGTCACCAAATGCCATGGTTTCATGATAACTTACCTTAAGTAGCTGTTGTAATTTTTTGATAGTATTCCCTTTATGAACATCATGCTGAGTGATATCAATCCATGAAGCTTCAGACACCACAATATAAGCTTGGTTTTCAAAAGGAGTTAAATGCTGTCGAGTTTGTAAACATTGCCCTTTTTCATCATATACAGTGATTTTAATAAAGTCATCACCAATAAGAGCATGATCATCCACTTCAATTATTGTTGCATATGAACCTCGGACTTTAGCTTTTAATCGTTCAGGTAAATGGGCTTTGATGACGGCTCCTTGAGCAGTACAAGCAATGATAACGTGCGCTTTACTAACTGGTTCCAAGGTTTTTATCATACGCTGCCCTAGTTCATTAGGGATGAATGAGCGATAAATAAATTCACCTTTATGTTTTATGGTCGTTGCGCTATCACCGACTATCCAGATTTTGTCGCTGTAATCACCAAAGAGTTCTTCAACCCGTTCACATTGTTTACCGGTACATGCCACAAAATGAATTTGTTGTTCAGCCATGAGTGCATACACTTGCGAAAATAGCTGACGGTCATAATCACCTTGTCTATTTAAAAATGTCCCGTCTAGATCACTTATAATCAATTTAATCATTTTAATATCCTTTCTCATTGCAATTTCATTTAATCAATCAAGATATGATTGATTATGATGTTTTATGATCGATTTAGCAATATTGTAATCGTTCAGGATGAGATCATGATCACAAAAAATGAAGTCATTTAAATTCTATTGATGTTTTTCAATTAGGAAATACTCAATATTATTAATATGTTAAAGTTATTATTAGTGCAAATGAGTTAAAACGAGAATGGATCGATTGATTATTGATAGATCTAAAATTGTCGATGACTTATTTACCGCAATATACACTGTTAAAGTGACGGATCGTACAATAAAAAAAACCGACCATTAAGGTCGGTTTATTTGTTGATTACTGTTTAGCTTCGATATTATCACCCACTAAATCCAAATGAATGGTTTTACCTGGTACTAATTTACCGGACAATATTTGTTGTGCTAATGGGTTTTCAATTTCTTGTTGAATAGCGCGTTTTAACGGTCTTGCACCATAAATTGGATCGAAACCAACTTTAGCAAGATGTTCTAACGCTGCATCAGAAATATCCATTTCATAACCTCGTTCATCTAAGCGTTTTTCAACATGTGCCAATTGAATTCTAGCAATCGCTTTGATGTTTTCTTGACCCAGTGGATGGAAGACCACCGTTTCATCAATACGGTTGATAAATTCAGGTCTAAAATGTTTAGTTACCACAGTCATAACTAATGCTTTCATTTCGTCATAACTAAGCTCAACTTGTCCTTGAATTAAATCAGAACCCAAGTTAGATGTCATGATGATAACCGTATTGCGGAAATCCACTGTACGACCTTGTCCGTCAGTTAAGCGACCATCATCTAAGACTTGTAATAAAATATTAAAGACATCCGGATGCGCTTTTTCCACTTCATCCAGTAAAATCACTGAATAAGGTCGACGCCGTACGGCTTCGGTTAAATATCCGCCCTCTTCATAACCAACATAACCAGGAGGCGCACCAATTAAGCGAGCAACGGAATGTTTTTCCATGAATTCAGACATATCAATCCGTACCATGGCATCTTCACTATCAAACATAAAGTTTGCCAATGCTTTACAAAGTTCGGTTTTACCCACACCTGTTGGACCTAAGAATAAGAAAGACCCAATCGGTTTATTCGGATCAGAAAGACCAGCACGGCTACGACGAATAGCATTTGCTACAGCGACAACAGCTTCATCTTGCCCAATAACACGTTTATGTAAAGCGTCTTCCATGTGTAATAATTTATCTTTTTCACTTTCAAGCATTCTCGAAACAGGAATACCCGTCGCTTTCGATAATACTTCGGCAATCTCGTTATCGGTCACTTTGTTACGCAATAATTTCATGGTTTTACCTTCTAATTGCGTAGCTGTTGCGAGTTTCTTTTCAAGTTCCGGAATTTTGCCATATTGCAATTCCGACATCTTGTTTAAATCCCCTGCTCGACGAGCTTGTTCTATCTCAGTGCGAGCTTTTTCCAACTCTGCTTTGATATTCTGAGTACCCGAAAGTGCAGCTTTCTCTGATTTCCACTCTTCTTCAAGTGACGCATAATCCTTTTCTTTTTCAGCAAGTTCATTATTTAACATCTCAAGTCGTTTTTTACTGGCATCATCCGACTCTTTTTTAAGCGCTTGTTGCTCAAGTTTAAGTTGAATGATACGTCTTTCAAGACGATCTAATGATTCTGGCTTAGAATCCATTTGCATACGAATACTCGATGCAGCTTCGTCAATCAAGTCAATAGCTTTATCTGGCAACATACGATCTGAAATATAACGATGCGATAAGGTTGCCGCAGCCACAATGGCTGGATCGGTAATTTGAACATGATGATGCAATTCATAACGCTCTTTCAAACCACGCAAAATGGCAATGGTGTCTTCAACAGTCGGTTCAGCCACATAAACTTTTTGAAAACGACGTTCCAATGCAGGATCTTTTTCAATATATTGACGATATTCGTCAAGTGTTGTTGCCCCAACGCAGTGTAATTCACCACGAGCTAATGCTGGTTTTAACATGTTTCCGGCATCCATAGCACCATCGCCTTTACCTGCACCGACCATAGTGTGAATTTCGTCGATAAACAGAATAATACGACCTTCTTCTTTAGCGATATCTTTAAGGACAGCTTTCAAACGCTCTTCGAACTCACCGCGATATTTAGCACCAGCAATTAAGGCTCCCATATCCAAGGATAAGACACGTTTATTACGTAATCCTTCGGGGACTTCACGATTCACAATACGTTGTGCTAATCCTTCAACAATCGCAGTTTTACCCACACCCGGTTCACCAATTAACACAGGGTTATTTTTGGTACGACGTTGTAACACTTGTATCGTACGGCGAATCTCTTCATCACGCCCAATAACTGGATCGAGTTTACCTTGTTCTGCACGCTGTGTTAAATCAATAGTGTATTTTTTCAACGCACCACGTTGATCTTCTGCATTTGGATCATTCACGTTGTCGCTTCCTCTTAATTGATTGACTGCTTGAAGAAATTTATCTTTAGTGACACCCGATTTTTTTAGGATATCGCCAAGGCTCCCTTTTTCGTCTAATGCAGCTAATATAAATAGCTCTGAAGAGATATAACTATCTCCATTTTTTTGAGATAATTTATCGCATAAATTTAAAACTTTAATTAAATCTTGAGAAGGGATAACTTCGCCACCGACACCCTGCACTTGAGGTAATCGGTCAATGGATTGATTTAATTCTTGTTGTAAAATGGCATTATTTGCCCCAGCAGCTGCCAATAATGGATTAACACTACTGCCTTCTTGATTAAGCATTGCTGAAAGTACATGGATAGGCTCTATATACTGATTATCTTTACCTAATGCTAAAGACTGCGCATCAGCTAAAGCTTGTTGAAATTTGTTTGTGAGTTTATCTAACCTCATATTATCTATCTCCTTAGCAATAAATTTGGCATAAATGATTAAACACTTATTCCATTTGCATAATGACTAAATGAGTGTGGAAGGAAAAATTTCAAGAGCTTGTCAAGAATTTTTTTACAGATAATAAAAACTGACTAACGTGAAACATTTTAGACCTAAAAATGATAAATTTAAATATATTTACAATCGCATCCTAAATAGAATATCTAGTTTCAGATAATCATTGAAAGGTGACAAATAACTTGATATCTATTATATTAACCGCTTTCTTCTGTTAGGTTAACTAACCGTGGTTCGTGATCCATCCCACGAAAAAAAACTAGGAATGTAAAATGTTAAAAATTGCCAAAGAGTTCCAATTTGATGCTTGTCACATGTTAGACGGGCATAACAAAAAATGTCATAACCTGCATGGTCATACTTACCGATTAGTCGTCGAAATTAGTGGTGAACTCATTAATAAGGGTTCCAGCGAAGATATGGTAATGGATTACGCTGATCTCAAATCCATTGTAAAAAAACATATTATTGATCCACTCGATCATGCTTATCTTTACCACCAAAATAATGTTAATGAATGCCGTATTGCTACCTTATTGCAAGAAATGGATCGAAAAACATTTGCTTTTCCGTGTCGCACAACCGCTGAAGGAATGAGTCAATACATTTTTGATTGTTTATCGAACTATTTACCCATATCCAAGATTAAACTGTGGGAAACCCCAAGCTCATACTGCGAGTATCAACGGGGTTAACTATGCTTGAGTTTCGTATTGTTGAAATCTTCGAATCACTGCAAGGCGAAGGTTATAATACCGGTATGCCCGCCATTTTTATTCGCTTGGCAGGTTGTAATCTAAATTGTTGTTGGTGTGATACCAATTTTCGCCAATATACCCGTTTCACATTAGATCAACTTCTCGACAAAGTGAAACAGTATAAAAGCAAAAATATCATTATTACGGGTGGCGAGCCAACCTTAGTTAAAGATCTATCTAAATTACTCTTCCCCCTTAAACAAGCGGGTTATTTTATTGCTATTGAAAGTAATGGTTTAGGCAAAGTCGACGCTTTAATTGACTATATCGCTCTCAGTCCTAAGTTTTGCTATCAATCACGTTATCAAAAAATAGTTCAGTCAATTGCTAATGAAGTGAGAATCGTTGCTGAAAATCATCCTGACTTCATTTCGTTTTGCCAATATATTGAACAAAATATTCAAGCTAAACGCTATTACTTATCGCCTTGTGAAAGAAATGGCGAGTTTAACATGCATGACACAATCATATTACTTGGACAAATTAATCAAAATCGTATTGAAAATAAATGGTTACTGAATATTCAAACGCATAAATTTGCTAATATTGAATAATTAATCACGAAAAAGCACATCTGTTTACCGTTAACGGCTCATAATTTTGCCCTGAACGATTGTAATGATTATATAACTTAATAATTTAATAAAGTTTTTGTTACGAAAATAAGAATAACATGTTTGAACTTTGCATACTATTAGCCAAGATTAACTTGCTCAAAACATGAAAGATAAATTTTTAATGAAAATTAACTTAACTTCACTAAGTTAAACACGTAAGAATGATTATTTAGCTGGCAGAAGAGAAGTTTTATATTTTTAAGTCACCAAAATAGAATAACTGAGGAACGTCATGATTGGTTTCTTTATTTGCCAGCTAATCTGAGAATGTTTGCACCATTTTTTTAAATATCACTCAAACCAAATCATTGATGCCATTCTTCCTGTTCGGTTTTCTCGTCGATAAGAAAAGAATTTATCTTGTTCTGTATAAGTACAATAATCACCACCAAATATTTTATTTACACCTATTGAATTCAAACGTTGTTTGGCAATTAAGTAGAGATCGGCCAAATATTTTTGCTCTGGTATATTGATTAATTTAAATGCACTTTTTGCTTCTGGATCGATGACCTCAAATTGTTTTTTTATTTCTTCCCCTACTTCATATTTTTTGGCACTTATGGCCGGTCCCATCCAAACCATAATTTCGGATGGTTTACAGGAGAATTTTTTAACGGTTTCTTCTAAAATTCCATTGCACAATCCTCGCCAACCCGCATGCGCTGCCGCGACCTCATCGCCTTTCGAAGAGCAAAATAATAAAGGCATGCAATCGGCAGTTAACACAACACACACTTGCTTTGCTTGATGAGTATAAGCCGCATCAGCTTCAAATATTTGTTTATTATTAACGATTCCAGTGGGGGGTTGTAATTTTATTTGTGAAATATCAAGGGCGACAGTACTATGAGTTTGATTAAGCCAATAAGGTTCGCTGGGTATCTGTTCAGCGGTAATTAAGCGTTTTCGGTTTTCTGCAACATCATTTATATTATCACCGGTACGCCCTCCCATATTTAAACTTTCAAATGGCGGCATACTGACACCGCCCATTCGTGTTGTGGTCAACGCTCGAACATTTTTCGGCGCAAACCAGTAAGGATAAATCGATTTAATCATTTTTCTTTCACCAATCCAGCTCATGTTTATATAATTCTGTATCTTCTTGTAATGCTTCAACTAGTCTTTGCATATCTTCTGGTATAGGCGCATGCCATTCCATTTGCTCACCCGTTATTGGATGATATAACCTTAACATGGTTGCATGTAATGCTTGCCTATCAAATTCTCGTAATGTGTTAATAAGTGTTTCGCTGGCCCCTTTTGGTGGTCTTGGACGTCCGCCATAAAGAGGATCACCGACCAAAGGATGAGCAATATGTGCTAAATGTACTCGAATTTGGTGTGTTCGTCCAGTTTCTAATCGTAAACGCAATCTTGTATGCAATCGATATTTTTCTAAAACACGATAATGTGTTACAGCAGGTTTTCCTGTCGGAAACACAGCCATATGAGTTCGTTTGGTAGGGTGTCGGGTAATCGGCTGATCTATCGTTCCTCCCGCCGTAATAATACCCATAGCTACCGCCTCATACTCACGGGTTATTTCTCTTAATTGTAGCGATTCGACTAAATGCGTTTGGGCAACAATAGTTTTAGCAACGACCATCAAACCTGTCGTGTCTTTATCCAACCGATGAACAATACCTGCACGTGGAACGCGAGCAATTTCAGGGCAGTAATGTAATAACGCATTTAATACTGTGCCATTTGGATTACCTGCACCTGGGTGAACAACTAAATCTCGTGGTTTATTTATCACTAAAATATCATCATCTTCATAAACAATATCTAATTTAATATTTTCTGGTTGATGATAAGTCTCTTCTTCAATCTCAGCATGAATAATAATTTTTTCACCACCCAATACTTTCTCTTTGGGTTTATTAACTATCACATCGTTTACTAATACTTTATTATTGATAATCCAGTCTTTAATTCTTGAGCGAGAATAATCGGGGAAAAGTTCTGATAATGCTTGGTCTAAACGCATCCCAAGTTGAGTTGACTCAATTTGATTTGATAATTTTAATTCTTGCATATGTAATTTATCTATTTTAAGCTGATATGTTTTAGAGTATTATATACTAATCATAACGGTTATTGTTTATTTTTTGGATTGGAAACTGAATGAAATTACGCTTACACTCGTTATTGGCTATCGCATTAAGTGGTGTGCTTATTGGTTGTACATCAACAAAGCCTGATGTTGAAAATGTATCAGAGGTTGAACTCCATAGTAAAGCACAAGATGCACTTAATAGTGGTAATTTAAAATCAAGTATTACTGTTTTAGAAGCATTGGATAAAAGTTACCCTTTTGGTCCCTATTCTCAACAAGTTCAACTTGATTTAATTTATGCATATTACAAAACTGCAGATTTACCACTAGCTGTAGCCTTAATAGACCGTTTTTTAAAATTGAATCCGACTCATCCAAATGTTGATTGGGTGATATATATGCGTGGCCTATCTAATATGGCTCAAGATGACAATATGATTCAAGGTTGGTTCAATGTTGATCGTTCAGATCGCGATTCCCAATATGCGATCACGGCTTTTAAAGATTTTTCCTACCTCGTTTCCAGTTTTCCATCAAGTTATTATGCCGCTGATGCACAAAAACGCTTAGTTTTTTTAAAAAATAGAATAGCACGTTATCAGTTAAAAGTGGCTGAATTTTACACCAAACGTGGGGCGTATGTCGCTGTCATTAATCGTGTGACACAAATGCTATCCCTATTTCCCGATACAGATTCAACAAAATCTGCTCTATTGTTAATGCGCAATGCTTATCAAGAATTAGGGTTAACGGCAGAAGTCGAAAATGTTGATAAACTCATTCAAGCTAATCTTGAAAATATGCCCAAAGAGCAACAAAAGTCATTCTTTTCACGGTTTACTAGCGTCTTTAATGGCGGCTAATTAACCATTAATCACTTTATATCCAAATTTGTATAAAATCGAGTATGGCTATTTAATTGTTTAAATAGCCATATTAGTATTTTATCATCAAGAAACATTGCCTCGTTACCTTCTGACATATAAATAACGGTATACTCCATGATCATCATTTATATTTGTTAATGCTTTTGTTAGTTCTTGGGTAAGTTTAGTTGATAAAGTTGTATCCGATGAGGATAATGTAAAATCTGGCTTTATAATTTGTTCTTCGACATATTGTATAAATTGAAGAAATTGATCAATATCTTTTTTGGATAAATATATACTTTTTGCCATCATCATATTAATAAGCTTATTGTTAAACTCCAAAATAATCGTTTGATATAGCACTACGGTACTTTTATACATTATTACTGTTTTTAATGCTGACCATTGAAACGTTTGATTCAATGTTTTATGGTCATCAATACTAATCGAATATGAATTGAGATTAATCGTCATTTTTTTACGAAGCAAGCGAGCAATACATATAGCAAATAGAAAGATAGAAAATAATTCCGGAACAAGCAGTCCAACAATAAAAATGACCTCAAAGTACCGGTTGGGAATCATCGGCATGATCGCATCAGAGAAAAATAAATACATGAGACAACCAAGGACTAAAACACCAAAGCAACAAATGAGTATCATTAAATTTTTAAATGAGCGCTGAGTAAAACAACGAAATTCAAATGTACGATTTTCCATAAGCTATTCCTTATATTTTTTTAGAAATATATCTTAAGTTTTTTTTAAATACTTTGAGAAGAAAAGATTTATTTCTTTTTATTTATATTGTTAACTTTATTGTGTTTAATTCATATAAATATTGGTATCAAATCATTCTTCTTGTTTCTTACATCGTTTATAAAACGTGCCAATAGAGTTACCAAATTATTTTTTATTAGCAATAATAGATAGGACATATATTCATCACGTAAGAACAATATTGCCTAGATGAAATTGAAGCCCAAAAAGTCGATAAATTTATTTAAGCCAATATCAAAAATATACCGGTTGAAGAGAAAAATCATTCTTTCTCGCATCTTAAGTGTGTTTAATGGTGGTTAATATATTGACCAATTAAAAGACAGTTAACGTTTATCAAAACAGTTGATGGCTATTTAACCATTCAATAGCCATTGTTTTATCACTAATTTATAAACAACATATGCGCATTAGCTACTTTCTGATATAAAGGTAACGATATTCTGGTACTACTTCAACATGTAATACGAGTGGGGCTATTAATTCATCTATTTTAGATGATAAGGTTTTATCCACCGAAAATAATGTAAAATCTGGCTTGAGAACTTGTTCATGAAGATATTGTATAAATTCGTAAAATTGCCCGATATCTTTTTTGGATAACAGTGGAATTATTCCCTTTACTGTCAGCATCTTAATACGCTCATTGTCAAATTCCAGGATAAGTGTTTGATTAACCCAAATAGGTTTTTCGAGTTTAATCATTATTACTTTTTGTAATGCTGAAAATTGAAACATTTGATTCAATTTTTTATGGTCATCAATATTAATCGAATATGAATTGACATTAAACGTCATTTTTTTACGGAATAAACTCACAATACTTATAGCAAACAAAACACCAGAAAGTAAGCTCAACACAATGATTCCACCAAAAAAAATCACCATAAAATATTGTTTGGGGATCAAAGGCATGACAGCATCAGAGGTAAATAAAAAAATGAGACAACCTGTGACAAATAAAGCAAAGCTAATAACTAATATAAGTAAAACAATAAATGAGCGACGAGTGAAACAACGAAATTCAAATGTACGATTTTCCATAAGCTATTCCTTATATTTTTTAGAAATATATCTTAAGTTTTTTTAAATATATTGAGAAGCAAAGATTTATTTCTTTTATTTTGTTAACTCTATTGATTTTAATTCTTATAAATATTGGTATCAAATCATTCTCCTTGTTTCATATATCGTTTGTAAAACGTGCCAATAACCAATACAATTAGCAAATTATTTTTTATTAGCAATAATAGATAGGACATTAATTCGTCATGCAAGAACAATATCGCCCAGATGAGATTGAAGCCAAAGTTCAACAACATTGGCTAGAGAACAAAACATTTCACGTTACTGAAGATGCATCTAAAGAGAAGTATTACTGCTTGTCAATGCTTCCTTATCCTTCAGGTCGTTTGCATCTTGGTCATGTCCGTAATTATACAATCGGTGATACGATCTCACGTTATCAACGTCTAAATGGTAAAAATGTATTACAACCAATAGGTTGGGATGCTTTCGGTTTACCCGCTGAGGGGGCGGCAGTAAAAAACAATACCGCACCAGCAAAATGGACTTACGAAAATATTGCTTACATGAAAAAGCAATTACAATTATTAGGTTTTGGTTATGATTGGGATCGTGAAGTCACCACTTGCCGACCAGAATACTACAAATGGGAACAATGGTTTTTTACTAAACTTTATGAAAAAGGTTTAGTTTACAAAAAGACTTCAGCAGTTAACTGGTGCCCTAACGATCAAACTGTACTGGCGAACGAACAAGTCGTTGAAGGTTGCTGTTGGCGCTGTAATACCCCCGTCGAGCGTAAAGAGATCCCACAATGGTTTATCAAAATTACTGACTATGCCGAAGAGCTACTCAATGATTTAGATACGCTTGAAGATTGGCCAGAACAAGTTAAAACAATGCAACGAAACTGGATTGGTCGTTCTGAAGGGGTCGAATTTGATTTTGCTGTAGAAAACTACAATGATAAATTGCGTGTTTATACAACCCGCCCTGATACCTTAATGGGCGTAAGTTTTGTCTCAGTTGCCGCTGAGCACCCACTAGCACAATTAGCAGCGAAAAATAATCCGAAAATTGCTGAATTTATTGCAGAATGCAAAAATACCAAAACGGCAGAAGCCGATATGGCAACAATGGAGAAAAAAGGCATCGCTACTGGATTTTATGCTATTCACCCGTTAACGGGTAATAAAGTGCCGGTATGGATTGCCAACTTTGTCTTAATTGAATATGGCACTGGTGCTGTGATGGCAGTACCGGGACATGATGAGCGAGATTATGAGTTTGCATCAAAATATAATCTGCCAATTAAACCAGTTATCTTAAATCAAGATGGGCAAGCTCCTGACCTGTCTGAAAATGCTTATACTGAACATGGTAAGCTATTTAACTCGGGTGAATTTGATGGACTTAATTTTGAGCAAGCATTCAATGCGATCGCCGACAAATTGACTGCATTGGGTATTGGTGAGCGTAAAGTCAATTATCGCTTGCGTGATTGGGGTGTTTCCCGTCAACGTTATTGGGGCGCACCAATTCCAATGGTCACCCTTGAAGATGGAACCACCATTCCGACGCCAGAAGACCAATTACCGGTTATTTTACCTGAAGACGTCGAAATGAATGGAATAACCAGTCCAATTAAAGCCGATCCAAATTGGGCAAAAACGACTGTTAATGGTCAAGCGGCATTACGAGAAACCGATACCTTTGATACCTTTATGGAATCATCATGGTATTACGCACGTTATACTTGTCCGCACTATGACAAGGGCATGTTAGATGAAAAAGCAGCGAATTACTGGTTACCTGTCGATCAATACGTTGGTGGTATTGAACATGCCATTATGCATTTACTTTATTTTAGATTCTTCCATAAATTAATGCGTGATTTTGGCTTAGTCAGTTCTGATGAACCAGCTAAACGATTACTTTGTCAAGGTATGGTACTTGCTGATGCATTTTATTATACCAGTCCAACAAACGAACGCATTTGGGTATCACCGACCGAAGTCACCATTGAACGTGATGAAAAAGGTCGCATTTGTAAAGCAATCGACAGCAAAGGCAATGAACTTGTGCATGCAGGTATGACTAAAATGTCGAAATCGAAAAATAACGGCATCGATCCACAGGAAATGGTTGAAAAATATGGTGCTGACACAGTTCGATTATTTATGATGTTTGCCTCGCCTGCTGATATGACGCTTGAATGGCAAGAATCAGGTGTTGAAGGGGCTAACCGTTTTATTAAACGTGTTTGGCGTTTAGTGTATGAATATGCACAGCAAGGTAAAAGTGTCAAATTAGATGTGACTCAATTGAATGCTGAACAAAAAACATTGCGTCGTGAACTTCATAAAACCATTGCCAAAGTCAGTGATGATATTGGACGTCGACAAACATTTAATACGGCAATTGCTGCTGTCATGGAGTTTATGAATCGTCTACAAAAAGCACCTTTAGAAAACGATCAAGACTATGCATTAATGAACGAAGCTTTAAACGCGATTGTTCGTTTACTTTATCCAATGATTCCGCATGTCTGTTTTATTATGTGGCAAGCATTAGGACATAGTGAATCAATCGATGATGCAACATGGCCGATTGCTGATGAATCAGCGATGATTGAAGATGAAAAACTCATCGTAGTACAAATTAATGGTAAAGTACGGGGCAAATTCACTGTACCTGCTAATGCTGAGCAAGATTTTGTTGTAGAACAAGCTAAACAAGAACCTAATATACAAAAATATTTGGCAGATGTGACTATTCGTAAAGTCATTTATGTACCAGGTAAATTATTGAATTTGGTTGTTGGTTAATATTGTTAATAACGAAAATTGGTGGTAATACTTATGAAAAAATATATCGTCTTAATCATGCTAATGGCAATATCACTGACAGGGTGTGGATTTCATTTGCAAAATGAAACAGAGATACCTGCACGATTTAAAACTATGTCTTACGTAAGTTATGATCCTTACGGTAAATTATCAAGATATGTTAAAGAACTCTTGCATGATAATCATATCACACTAGTCAATGATGATGCTTCAGGCAAATATCCGACACTGAATATCACCAATGAAAATATTGATCGTAATACCATATCGATTTATCAAGACGGTAAAGCTGCTGAATATCAATTAGTTTTAACCGTCTATGCTCAAGCCGTAATCAATGGTAAGCAAATATATCCAATTAATGTACGGATATTCCGTACATTCTTTGATAATCCGTCAACGCCATTATCTAAAACAGCAGAGCAAAATTTAATCGAAGACGAAATGTATAGGCAAGCAGCAAAACAGATTATAGGTAAATTAAAATCTGTAGATGCAAAAAAATAACGTTGTTATGATTAAAATCAATGCTGATCAAATTACTAATCACCTAGGATCACCCTATTATTTATTAGTAGGAAGTGATCCCTATCTGCAACATTATGCACAAACTCAATTGCGTCATACTTTCAAACAGAAAGGATTCGATGAGCAACTGACATATACGATAGACAATCAAACCGATTGGTCAGCAATTTATGACAGTTGTCAGGCATTAAATCTATTTTCGAATAACACGCTTATCTTTCTTGATTTTGGTGATAATGCATTAAATACAGCCTTAATAACAAAGCTTAATACACTAAGTGACGTTTTAACCCCTGAAATTGCGCTAATAATCAGTTTAAACAAAATCACTAAAACCCAGGAAAACGCAACATGGTATAAAGCGTTAAACGATAAACTTGTTGTCGTTAATTGCGTCACGCCCGATACCTTACAATTACCTCATTGGATAAAAAGTCATCTTCAGCACAGACAAATAAGCATCGAACCACAAGCGATTGAACTACTTTGTTATTATTATGAAGGTAATTTACTCGCATTAACACAAATTATTGAACAATTAAAATTACTATATCCCAATCATACCATTAGTTATGATCAAGTTGAAAATAACATTAATGATTCGGCTGTATTTACGCCTTATCATTGGATTGATGCCATGGTTGCCAATAAATCTAAACGTGCAACACATATATTACACCAACTAAAAATGAATGATTTGGAACCACTGATTTTAATGCGAATTTTTCAACGAGAGCTAATTCTACTTATTAATTTAAAAAAATCTTCAGAAAAAAAATCGCTTAAACAAGCGTTTGATGAATATAAAATATGGCAAAACAAAAGAGCTTTATATACCGCCTATTTAACGCGTTGTGATATCAAAAATTTATTTACCACTTTGGCAAAATTGACCGATATTGAGATCGGTTTAAAGCACGATAGCCAATTGCAAATTTGGGACAATTTGACCAGTTTGATGATGCAATTTATGGGATTAAATCAATGCTAACCGCTTTATTTGGTGGCACGTTCGATCCTATTCATTATGGTCATCTACGCACTGCAATTTCATTAGCGCAAGAAGTGGGTTTGACACAGATAGTTTTATTACCCAATAAAATACCACCACATAAAGCGCAACCAGATGCAACCACACAACAGCGTCTGGCAATGTTAGCATTAGCCATTGAAGATTTACCTTTGTTTACCGTTGACACCCGTGAAATTGTTCCTAGCACTGTAAATCGACCTTCTTATACCATCGATACTTTAAAGCAATGGCGTCATGAAAACGGGAAAACCGCATCACTTGCATTCATTATGGGGCAAGATTCATTACTGAATTTGCCCAGTTGGTATAAATGGCAATCATTACTCGATTATTGCCATTTGATTATTTGTCAGCGACCAAATTATGCCGCAAGAACTGATAATGTTGAATTTCAACAATGGATTGATAAAAATCGTACGACTAATATAAAAAATTTGCATGATTCTGCTCAAGGATGTATCTATTTTTCTGATACGCCTTTAGAAAATATTTCAGCAACGCAAATCAGGCAAAAAATTAAGAATCAACAAAGTTGTGAAGGTCTATTACCACTAAAAGTTTGGCAATATATCCACCAACAAGGTCTTTACCAGACAAAGAAAATTTAGAAATGACTTTACTTCTGGGAGTTTTTTCGGCATTATTTTGCGGCGATACTTATATGTTGTAAGTTGAGCTTTTTTATGTTTATACACACTATCATTTTATCTTATGATAAAATACTGAACTAGTCATTTAAGAAAAGCATCCAAAGTTGACTTTTCTTTCCCTCAAAAATAAAAGGGATATCATAAACGAGTTGTGTATAGTTAATTTGTTTTTATTATTAAGAGGCCCCAATGGCAAAAGAAGATAACATTGAAATGCAAGGTACCATACTTGATACTCTTCCTAACACGATGTTTCGTGTTGAACTTGAAAATGGTCATGTCGTTACTGCACATATTTCTGGCAAAATGCGAAAAAACTATATTCGTATTTTAACTGGCGATAAAGTTACTGTTGAAATGACGCCTTACGATCTTTCTAAAGCACGTATCATCTTCCGTAGTCGCTAATATCGTTATCAAACTTGTTATTTAAAAATTAATTAACCTTATTGGTTATTTTTCTCTTTTTTAATAAAATTCCGTCGACATAAATGTCGACGGAAGAGAAAATTTTAACCAACTTTCTCAAACTAATCCGTTTGAGAAAAATCCATATCTTCGTATTTCACCCATTTAGTTTTCTTCACAATCTTATAACCCAAATAAATAATAAAGAATAACGGGATACCGACATAAGTCGCTATTACACCATTCCAATCAATGGTATCTTGTAAAAATGCTTCATAGTTTTGCCCAAGGGTGATGGTGAGACAAAGTACAAAAGCAAATATAGGGCCAAAAGGGAAACAACTTGAACGATAAGGTAATTTATTCACATCAAAACCTTGAGCCATATATCCTTTTCTGAATCGATAATGACTAATCGCAATCCCAAGCCAAGCAATAAATCCGGTCATCCCCGACATATTAAGAAGCCATAAATAAACTTCTTGATCTTTATACATTGATGTTAAAAAACATAACATAGCAACAAATGTTGTGGCTAATAATGCAAATCGAGGCACCCCCGTTGAAGATAATCTTGAAAAGATTTTAGGTGCTTTTCCTTCTTTTGCTAAGGCATATAGCATACGTGTCGAGGCATATAGACCAGAATTACCTGCGGATAAGACTGACGTTAAAATAACCGCATTCATTATTGCTGCTGCCGATAATAAGCCCGCATGTTGGAATACTAATGTAAATGGGCTGACACTAATGTCGGTCTCCTCATTACGAAGTAAATTAGGATCGGTATAAGGAATAATTAA
Organism: Gilliamella sp. CG22; assembly: GCF_046635725.1. NCBI lineage: Bacteria > Pseudomonadati > Pseudomonadota > Gammaproteobacteria > Orbales > Orbaceae > Gilliamella > Gilliamella sp. CG22. Next base: position 35,173 of record NZ_JBIDFK010000005.1, on the reverse strand, counting down.
ACTGATGACTAAAATTGCAAAAATATAAAATAGTAAAATACGCCAAAAAACTTGTTTCATGGCTTTAGGAATATTTTTTTCAGGATCTTTTGATTCGCCGGCTGCAATACCAATGAGTTCTGTGCCTTGGAATGAAAAACCAACCACCATAGCAACACCAATCATCGAAGAAAAGCCACCAACAAAAGGCGCATCACCAACAGTCCAATTTTGCCAACCAGTGCTTTCACTCCCACGTAAAATACCGACAATCATTAATAAGCCAACTGCAATAAAAATGATAACAGTCACAACTTTAATTAATGAGAACCAGAACTCAGCTTCGCCAAAACCTTTGACGGAAATATAATTTAAACAGAAGATAATGCTTAAGAATAGCAAACTCCAAAGCCAACTATACGCTCCGGCATCAAACCAATACGAAATCACCAACTGCGCAGCAACCAGATCGACCGCGACAGTAATTGCCCAGTTGTACCAATAATTCCAACCAATCGCAAATCCGAACGCCTCGTCAACATAACGCGCGCCATAAGTCGCAAATGTCCCAGATACAGGTAAATATGCTGCAAGTTCACCAAGGCTGGTCATTAAAAAGTACACCATTACACCAATAATGGCATAGGAAAGCAAAGCACCGCCAGGCCCTGCCTGTGCAACTGTCGCACCGGATGCAACAAAAAGCCCTGTCCCAATTGAACCACCGATTGCAATCATGGCTAAATGGCGAGCCTTTAAATCCCGTTTTAATTTATTTTTCATAACAAAAATCTTCTTTTAAAGAGAGTAAAGGTAATTAAGAAAACTTCAGTTTCCAATCGGTTATTTTAACAGATTGATAGAAAACACTATTTATCTTAATTATTGTGTATATTTATCATTAAATAATGAAATGCGGTGAAGTGTATCAAAAAAAAAACAACACGAGATAAATAATTCTAATAATAGCGCAAGTTTGTTAAATATTAGCAATATTTAGGCGCTAGTGACCTGTTCTAATTGAGTTAAATAATCTAAAGCTTGTTTACGATTACTGCCACACATTTCCATACACGGCTTTAATCGACAACAAACCCTTGGTCTGGAGGATTGTCCAAAGAGTTGACATTGAAAACGACTATCTAAATGGATACAGGGCACGCCGGCAGGCTTGCCATTGGGCATTCCGGGAATAATGGACGAGATCGAAGGTGCAATACAGCAGGCCCCACAATTTTGACGACATTTAACCAATTCTGTCATAAGATTCCTTTAATTTAAGGAACATCGATAAATTTTGATGGTGACAATAGCAAGATAGCGGTAAAATAGCGAGCTAAATTTTAAATTCAATTTTAAAACCTTACAAAGAAACTATTATGGCAAAAGCAAATGAAATAAAACGTGGCGATGCCGTCACTTATAATGGCAAATTATTACTGGTTAAAGACATTGATGTTCAAAGTCCAAGTGCCCGTGGTGCAAGTACACTCTATAAAATGCGTTTTACCGATGTCAAGACAGGCGGTAAAGTTGAAGAGCGATTTAAAGGTGACGATATTATCGAAACCATTGAACTTTTTCGACGTCCAGTCAGCTTTTCCTATATCGATGGTGATGAATATGTCTTTATGGACAATGAAGACTATACGCCATTTATTTTCAAAAAAGCACAAATTGAAGAAGAACTTCTTTTTATTCCAGAAGGTGGCATGAACGGCATTCAAGTACTCATGGCTGATGGCGAAGTCGTTGCATTGGAATTACCACAAACGGTTGATCTAGAAATTATTGAGACCTCACCAAGTATCAAAGGGGCATCAGCAAGTGCTCGCACTAAACCAGCCACATTATCAACAGGACTTGTTATTCAAGTTCCAGAATATATTGATAACAATGAAAAGGTCAAAATTCATATCGCCGAACGTCGTTATATGGGACGATCAGAATAACGTATTAATTTGTCATGAAAACCTATAATCAAAACAAACTCCATAAACGATTGCGTCGCCTTACTGGTGAAGCGATCGCTGATTTTAATATGATCGAAGAAGGCGATCGTATTATGGTCTGTTTATCAGGCGGTAAAGATAGTTATACTTTGCTTGATATTTTGTTAAATTTAAAGATTAGTGCGCCTATTGATTTTGATCTTATTGCCGTTAATTTAGATCAAAAGCAACCCGGATTTCCTGAGCATGTATTACCACAATACCTTGAGTCGTTAGGCATTGAATATAAAATAGTTCAAGAAAATACCTATGGTATTGTCAAAGAAAAAATACCAGAAGGTAAAACAACTTGTTCGCTTTGTTCACGTCTGCGCCGTGGAATTTTATATCGCACCGCAACCGAACTGGGCGCCACAAAAATTGCCTTAGGTCATCATCGTGACGATATTTTAGAAACCTTGTTTTTAAATATGTTCTACGGCGGTAAACTAAAAGCAATGCCACCCAAATTAATGAATGATTCAGGTGAACATATCATTATTCGTCCGCTTGCGTATTGCAAAGAAAAAGACATTGCAAAATATGCTGAAATTAAGCAATTCCCAATTATTCCTTGTAACCTTTGTGGTTCACAGCCCAATTTACAACGTCAAGTGATTAAAGAGATGCTTAATGAATGGGATAAAAAATATCCCGGACGCATTGAAACCATGTTCCGTGCAACCCAAAATATCACCTTGTCGCATCTTTGTGATACTTCACTTTTTGATTTCAAAGGAATTAAAAAGGGGGATCACGTAATTGATGGAGGAGATATAGCATTTGATCACGAAGATATGCCCCAACCGATTGGATTTGATGCATCCGACCTTGAAGATCAAGACATGATCTTATGGAAAGAAGTTAAATAAATCTTTATATTATCGCTATTTTGTAAAATTATCCCACTCAACACTTTAGTGGGATAACAAATCTAAAACATCATTTTTTCGTCAATTTTAATAGCGTTAACTCACTGATAACATTCAATCGATTATTCTATCGATAAAGTTTAAATTGATTATCAACATTAATATTTTTCAATTTATTAACCATTTAGACCAACTCTGATTGACGATTTGTTTTTCCTCAACAAAACAGGAGTTATCAACCGTGCTGGGTAATAGTTGTAATGATAATTGATGAATTTCGTTACGCATATCTATATAAGCTTGAGTGAGCTTTTGGGCTTCATCCTGTTCCATAATCTGATAATTAGCGGCTAATTCTAATATCCGAACATTATCGCTCCAAGTTGTCATTTTAGGATAATGATGTGCGTAATTAAGCACAAGATACTGTGATAAAAATTCAATATCCCCTATTCCACCCTGATCAATTTTTAAATTAAATAAATCTGGTTGAGTTGACCCCAAATGAGTACGCATTTTTTCACGCATTTCTCTAACTTCGGTTTTTAATTGATGTTCATCACGTACTTTACAAAGTACTTTATGTCGGATTTGTTTAAAATGCTCAATAAGTTCAACTTCGCCATAAATGGCTCTGGCGCGGACTAATGCTTGATGCTCCCAAGTCCATGCTTCATGCATTTGATAGTCCTCAAAAGCAGCTAAACTACAAGCTAATAAACCCGCTTCCCCTTGCGGACGTAAACGAATGTCAACTTCATACAAAATACCAAAACTGGTACGTACATTGAATAAATGGATTATACGCTGAACTAAGCGAAGATAGAATTGACGACTATCTATCTGTTTTTCACCCATAGTCATACTGTTAACAGGGCAGTCATGTAAAAAAACTAAATCTAAATCCGACCCATAACCCAGCTCCCAACCGCCCAACTTACCATACGCAATAACCACTAAACCTTTATGGTCATCAGTGAGATGTTCTGGCTTGCCATATCGAGCTATCATTTGATTCCATGCCATTTGAACAACAAAATCAAGGAGAGCTTCGGCCACAAACGTTAAATGATCACTGACTTTCATGGTGGTTAAAACATGCGCCACATCAGCAGCAGCGATATGCAATAACTGCATCTGCTTGAACTGGCGGAGCGCTTCAAGTTGTTGTTCTTCATCATCAACTTGAATGCGAAGCAAATATTGGTAAAGTTCACTTTTATATTCGTTAGGGGCAACCGTTTGATAAAGTGAATGAATATCGATGAGTTCATCTAACAAGATCGGATAATGTGCCAACTGATCACTAATCATCGGGGAAGCACTACACAACCGAATTAACTGCTTCAATGCAGTGGGATATTCAAGTAATAATTCTAAATAGGTGGTACGGCTAACAATATTGACTAACAAAGGAAAAATTCTTGCTAACACAGTTAAGGCATTTTTTTCATTGCAGAGTATTACTAATAATCTCGGCATAAGTTGATCAAGGATTTCTCGCCCACGCACTCCAATTGTCCGTTTACCAATATCATTGCGAAATTGTATTAACAATTGACAAAGCTGGGTTGCCGTTTGATCAGAATAGTTAGGTAATACCGCTTTGACATCACTTAATTCTAAGTCTGGTACCCATAAATCATCAAACTTATCATTATATTGTTTAGACTGGGTGGATTCGGACTGTTCATCACCGATTAATTCATTGAATATTTCACGGTTGATCAACATTCTTTTTGCCAAGTCTTGTTTAAAGTTTTCCCAATTATTAAATCCCATACTGGTTGCTAAACGCATTTGATCTAGTTCATTGTCTGGCAAAGTTTGGGTTTGCTCATCATTAATCGCTTGTAAAAGGTTTTCACAACGACGTAAAAAAAGATAATTTTCTCGAAGTAAAATCACTTCATTGAGTTTCAGTAATGATTCTTGTTCAATAACCTGCAAAGCACTTAATAACGAACGTGTTTGCAATCCAACCACTCGACCACCTCGAATAAGTTGAAAAACTTGAACGATAAACTCAATTTCCCGAATGCCGCCAGCGCCAAGTTTAATATTGTTTTTTAAGCCACGACGACGGACTTCACGTTCAATCATACTTTTCATGTTTCGCAGTGATTGTAAAACACTAAAATCGATATAACGGCGATAAATAAAAGGTTTAAGCATTTGATAGAGTTCTTGGGTATAAGGATCATGTTGATCACCTAATACCTTTGCTTTCACCATTGCATAACGTTCCCAATCTCGACCTTGTTCTTGATAATAATCTTCCATAGAAGAAAAGCTAAGAACCAATGGACCACCATCCCCTAAAGGGCGTAAACGCATATCAACACGGTAAACAAATCCATCCTCAGTAATCTGATCAAGCGTTTTAATTAAACGTTGTCCTAAACGCGTAAAAAAAACCGCATTATCTAATTCTCGACGTCCGCCTTGTGTCTGTCCATGTTCTGGATAAGTGAAAATCAAATCAATATCAGACGAAAAGTTTAGCTCGCCACCACCCAATTTACCCATACCTAAAATCAATAACGGTTGGGGTTTACCTTGCATATTGCTTGGCGTTCCCCATTCTTGACAACTTAATGTATAGAGCCAATCACGAGCCGTTACAACAATTATTTCTGCCAATTCACTGAGTTGTAACAAAATCTGTTCATCACTACTTGCCTTTATTAATTGAGACCATGCTAAGCGAATTAGCATTTTATGGCGAAATTGCCTTAATATTTTCATTAACGAGGCTTCATCTATGACTGAAACTAACTGTTCATTCAACCAAGATTGATAATATTGTCTTTCATCTGCCAGTGGTGGGTTTTGTACAAAATCAGCAAGCCAATGTGGAAAACGAGAAAATGCCTCAACAAGAAAATTACTTTGCACTAAAATATCAAGGTTTGCTTGTACCAGTACTGGATCGCAATGTTGAAGCTGATTGATAACGCTTTGCTTTTGATCTTTAAAAAGATTAGATTTGGGCATTTTTCTGTCTCACACAAGGTATTATCGGGTTTGATTTGTTAGATCATTGCATCAACGCCATTTACTATAACCGAAAACATAATCTGAGTATTACGTTAAAACTCATTTTTACCAATACATCTATAACAACTTGTATTATTGCGTGATATTAATTTTATTTTTTGAATCAAATAACAGTTTAGTCATAATTCTAACCAGTATCGAACTTAAAATAAACACCATTGCTATCGTTATCCATGTATAACACAATAAAAAGTTATTGGAGAATCTATAGAATGCTTGTAAATATTCATACAGAAAAACAGATACCCAAAAAATTATTGCAACCAAGATACAATTGAAAATAAATATACATAGCGAACTAAATATAAGCTTTTTCAGGTTTAAAATTTCTGTTACGCCTGTAAAACATTTTCTCAACAAAAAATAGCCTATCAAATTAGTCATGAATAAAAAGAGAACTAAAATTGTTAGATTAATAATTGAACTTGTTAAACTGTGATAATAACCGAAAAAAATTAGAGGAAATAACAACGTGCTAAAATAACAATTATAAAGCGAAATAAATAACCCAAAATGTAACCGCTGACTTTCAGATTGAGTTAATACGTCATTGCTGCGAATAAAATTTTTATTCAACAATTTGATACTAAGATAAGTCCACAGTGTTATAAAAATATAACTAATTAATATGTTAACAAAATTAATCATTTCATAAGTTAGAGACGAAGAAGAGATAACAGAATTTGAATAATTAAGTTTAGATCTAACCCATAAAAAGATATCACTGTAGAAAAGCGATCGTCCTGCAACCTCCATTGAGGCAAATAAAATAGCAACAAGTAAAGTATTAAAAATATTTCTCGAATTGATTTGATGAATGGAGTATTTATTAAATAATACGATGGAAACAACAAATAAAACAATCGAACAAGGTATTTGGAAGAAGAAGTTGATTACGACTTGCCTAGTTACATACCGAATAAATTGATTATTTGTCATATCTGACAGTAAAGGATAATCATTAAATCCAGTAACATAGACTATGATATATAAAATATTAAATAACCAATAAAATAAAACTAATAATAGTGGTAATTTAAAAAAAGTCTTGTTCAATTTCATTGTTATACCTATATTCCATTTATTTCAGAAATTAACCTAAGTTTGAGTTTTGTGTTTGCCTCGCTACAAGCAAACTTTATAATTGAGTCAATACGTTGTATCGCCATTTGCCATTGCTCAAATTCCGGTTCAATTTGAACATTTTGGTTTATTAATACTTCGTTTATTTGAATAAGTAACTGTTTATAATAACTGAAATCATTATTTTCTAAAGCATATTCTTCATTTTGTTGCCAAAAGTTGAGTAAATTTGGTAAATCTTGTTCAATTTGTGCAGAAAAGAGTTCAGAAGTAACAGGTTTATTTAATAATAAACGGTAACCTCTTGAAGCCTTACTCTGCGAAAAAAGATGTAAGTTAAAACGACTTAATTCAATCGCAAAGTTAATCAAATCTTGTTTATTGCCTTGTTTTATTTCGAGTTCAACTTCTTGTATTGGTTTAAATTTACCATTTGAGGTTATTTTGCCTATATCTAAAGCAACTTCAATTTCGCTATTCGCAAACGAGATTAACCACACTTGACGGGTAAAGTTAGTAGTAAAAAGTGGTTTTAAATTTTGCTGCAACTTTTCGATGTCACAATTGTTAGGAAATACGCCTACAGGAAATAGAGATAAATCGAGTTGTGGACAACTTAAATCAACATTATATTCAGCGCGTTCATGCAAACCGGCGATAGCATGACTATCACGTTTTAACGTCATTTCGTACTGTTTACTTTCGTTGCTTTCAGTTACTCTAAGTCTTAATCCACATTGATGATTTCGCAAATAATTATCCGCTGTGTCATAGTAACAGTTACACAAAGATAAGGTTGAAAATGTACGCTGATTGTTCGATAAGCTCGAAAACTCAAGCTCATCACTACTTGCCCATTGGTTTAAAAAAGATTGTAGATCAGCAATGTCACAATTATTTATCTGGAATTTTAACTCAATTTCATTACTCATGAATTTAAACGGGAATATGATTTAATTTGCTATATCATATCCCGATTAATGAAATAAATATACACTATTAGGTGGGAATAAACAGTTGATCATCACTTTCTATAGTTAACCAACTGTTCAACTAAATTTATCATCAAGTTTTTGGGTTAAATTATTACTTCACTACTCGGAATGGGTTTGTTGATTTTTTCTCGACTTTATCAGATTGCTGAATATCGGTTTCGCGTTGCTGTTTATATTCGGGTTCGTCTTCAAATCCCATGCCCACGCCATTTTCACGAGCATAAATGGCTTCTACGGCTGACATCGGCACAACAATATGTTGTGGCACACCCGAAAATCGCGCATTAAATTCAATTTTTTCATTTGTTGCCCTATATTGCGCAACGGAATGTGGCGCAATATTTAACACGATCTGATTATCTTTCACAAACTCTTGCGGTACAAGAACACCGAATACCGAAGCATTTACCACGATATAAGGAGTAAGTTCATTATCAACAATCCAATCATAAAACGCCCTAAATAAGTAAGGGCGTCGAGCAGTCATTTGGTTTGGATCCATTTAGATTACCTTCTAAAATCACATAATAAATTAGAGCAGATAAATTATTATACTCTAATTTTTCTCTCATCTTCAGTTAATGAACTGATAAAAGCTGGGCGTTCAAAAATTCTTGCCATGTAGGCTAAATAATTTTTTTCCGCAACTTTAGGTAATTCTATACCAAGTATTGGCAATCGCCATAGTAGAGGTGCGAAATAACAATCGCATAGCGTAAAATCATCACTCATAAAAAAGTCTTTTTCTTTAAACATGACAGAAATTGAGACTAAATCATCAAGAAGATTTTTACGTGCGACTTTAGCGGCATCACTATTTGGGTCGGCGATAATGGTTTCATAAGCACTGTACCATTCTCTTTTAATGCGATACATCGTTAATCGAGAATTAGCACGCACAATCGGATAAACAGGCATTAATGGTGGATGAGGGAAACGTTCATCGAGATATTCTAACGCTATATGAGGCTCATACAGTGTTAAATCGCGATCAATCAACGTTGGAATTGAACCATAAGGATTAAGATCCAGTAACTCCTGAGGTAAATTATCAGCAGTTACAAACTCAATTTCAGCAGTCACACCTTTTTCTGCCAACACAAATCGGATCTGATGACCATAGATATCTGTTGTATCACAAAATAATGTCATTACAGAACGTTTATTAACAGCAACAACCATGTTCACTCCAAATATGCAAAATTTAAAATAGGTTTAGAGAGTTTCTATTCTAGCAAATTGGATAACAAAATTGTTAAAAAAAATTAATTTTCTTATCATCTTTCTTCAAATAATCGTTTTAATTGTGAAAAACTTTGACAATTTACCATGTTTAAGTCAATTAAAACCGATACAATTTATCAATAACAGTTGGCTCACAATTAAATAATCCGATGAAATGAAAAAAAGACTTTGGTAATTGGAAGTGTGATAAATTTTAGTCATAAAAAAAACCCAGACAATGCTGGGCTTTTGAAATAATTTTGTAACGTCTGCAATTAACGTTTGCTGAATTGTGGACGACGACGAGCTTTGCGTAGACCCACTTTTTTACGTTCAACTTGACGTGCATCACGAGTAACAAAGCCCGCTTGACGTAATGAAGAGCGTAAAGTTTCATCATATTCCATTAATGCACGAGTAATACCGTGACGAATCGCACCCGCTTGACCTGAAATACCGCCACCTTTAACAGTGATGTAAAGATCAAGTTTGTCAGTCATTTCAACTAACTCTAAAGGTTGCATCACAACCATACGAGCTGTATCACGACCAAAGTATTGCTCTAATGAACGTTTGTTAATAACGATATTTCCACTACCTGGTTTAATAAACACACGAGCAGCAGAACTTTTGCGGCGACCAGTACCGTAATATTGATTATCAGCCATCTTCTATCCCCTTAAATATCTAATACTTGCGGTTGTTGTGCCGCATGATTGTGCTCGCTACCAGCATAAACTTTAAGTTTACGGTACATTGCACGACCAAGAGGACCTTTCGGTAACATGCCTTTTACAGCAATCTCGATGACTTGTTCAGGATGACGTTCAATCATTTCTTTAAAAGTCGCTTCTTTAAGTCCACCGATGTAACCAGTATGACGATAATAGATCTTATCAGTGCGTTTTTTGCCTGTTACAGCAACTTTTTCTGCATTGATAACGATAATATAATCACCTGTATCTACATGTGGTGTATATTCTGCTTTATGTTTACCACGCAAACGGCTTGCGATCTCAGTAGCTAAACGACCTAACGTTTTACCTGCTGCATCAACAACATACCAGTCGCGTTTAACTGTTTCTGGTTTAGCTGAAAAAGTACTCATTCGTATTTATCCAATTTTTAATTAATCTCACGTTAATAAATCAAACGATTTATTTACACTTTTTGATTGCAATGATTAAGTAACTAACCCCTTCGAGTTGTTATATTAACCTTGACAACCGAAAACAGTGTTGGGAAGAACACTGTTGTAACGTGGGTTGCAATATTATACAGAAATATAGTAAAAGTGCTAGGTTTTGTCATAAAAAATTATAGCAAGTAAAAACGCTTGCTGTTAAACTTAAAACTAATTTTACTCAATCATATTATTTTAGATGACTCAGATAATTCAACTTACCGATAAAGATTATATAAGCAAAGGCTTACATAGGAAGTGCTATCACCATCCGACTAATCCCGATCAATGTATTAAAGTCAACTATAATGATGGGGCAGAACAAGAAACTAACCGCGAAATTGCCTATTACAAACATCTTATTAAACGCAATATCTCGTGGGATGCGTTAGCCAAATATTATGGCCCTGTGCAAACAAATTTTGGTGAAGGACATCTTTTCGAATTAATTCGTAATTATGATGGCAAAACCGCTACACCACTCGAAACATATCTTGCTGACCAACAATTAACACAACAATACTATGATGAATTAATTGTTTTGTTAAAAGCATTAAAGTCGACATTGCTTGACAATCGTATCATTACGATGACCATTAAAAGCAAAAATATCTTATTTCAACATCTTTCAGAACAAAAAAATCGGCTTGTCATTATAGATAATATTGGTAATTCGACCTTTATTCCGGTTGCCAACTATATACCCTATTTTGCTAAATCAAAGATTGAGCGCACATGGCAACGTTTTTTAAAATCAATCATCAAAGATAATTGGCATAATCCACTTGTGGCTAATTTAATTGATGAGGTAAATCAGTAAGACGTAGCTGAGCAATGGTCCCTTGATGATGATCATGACGATTTTCTAAAGTGAACGATCCATGATGCAACTTTGAAATACGATTCACAATACTTAATCCAAGCCCTATTCCATCATGTTTTCGATCCATACGGAAAAAGGCTTGAGTTAATTTTTCGCTTTTAGACTCATCAATACCGCTACCTTCATCGATGACATTAATAATAATGTCTTTTGCATCTTTAAAACAATTAACGACAATTTTGGTATTGGGTGGACTATAACGACTACTATTTTCAACCAAATTTCGAATCAATAATCTAATTAAAGTGGTATCTCCTTCAAACATCAGTTTTTTATCAGGTATGTTCCATTGAATCGCTTGTTGCTTATGGAATGCTTGCTCGGATAACTCTTCAAAAAGCGGCAACATAATATCATCATGAAAATTAATTTTTTGATAGTGTCCAACAGTAAATTTTTGACTAGCTCTGGCAAGCATTAATAACTGTTCGACGGTATTAACTAAACGATCAATACGATCAATTAATTCATGACAATCGATATGATGTGTTGTTTCTAATAATTCTAAATGCAAACGGATACCGGCTAATGGTGTTCGCATTTCATGCGCAACATCAGCCGTAAAAAGACGCTCTTGAGCAAGTGTACTACTTAATCGGACAAACAACTTATTTAAAACAGTGGTAATGGATTTAATTTCTCGCTTATTACTAATGGGATCAATAGGACTCAGATTATCTTCGGTTCGTTCATTTAAATCTTTTTCTAACACTTCTAAGGGTTTTGTAATCCATTTAATGGCTTTATACGCAAGGAATAAAGTGACTAACATCATTGAAAAAGCAGAACAAAATAAGGCAAAAATAGCTTCTAGTTCTTCATGTTCAACCACTTCATCAATTTTGTTTTGACTTAAGGTCAAATTTACCAATACATCTATCTGTTCTTTACTTTCATGCCATAACCATAACACCGTAATGATCTGGCAAATGAGCATAATCGCCCCTAAAGTGAAAAAAAGATTCCAACGAATACTTTGACGAATATTATTTAACGATTTAAAGATCATCATGTTTTTCATTCAATAAAGAAAAATAATAATTTAATGGTCGCTATTGAGTTGATAACCATAGCCCCGTACAGTTTTGATTAAACTTTTACCTAATTTAGTTCGTAATCCATGAATATAAACCTCAAGCACATTAGAACTTGGATCACTTTGCCAATCATATAGATCATTTTGCAATAAATCACGGTGTACTTTTTCGCCGGCTTTTAACATCAGTCGAGAAAGTACAATAAACTCTTTAGGCGTCAATGTTACTTCACGCTGATGTTGAGTGACAATTTGTTGCTTAATATCAATGGTAATTGAACCAAAGCAAATAAGATTATCAGCAGTGCCCTGATTACGGCGAATTAAGGCTCTCACTCTGGCTAAAAGCTCAGTTAAAGCAAAAGGTTTAATAAGATAATCATCGGCACCATGATCTAATCCTTCAACTCGATCTTCAATGGTATCTCGAGCGGTTAAAATAAGCACTGGGGTATCTATCTGTTTTTTACGCCAACGCGTTAGCAAATCTAAACCGTCACAATCAGGTAACCCCAGATCCAATATTATCAGACTAAATTGACCAAATTGAATAAACTGCTCAGCTTGTTTACCATTAGATGCCACTTCACACACATAACCGTTAGAAGTAATGCCATCATAGAGTCCTTTTTGAAGAAGGCTATCATCTTCAACAATAAGTATTTTCATTAAATGTTATCCTATTGTCGATTGGACATTCATATTAAATGTTCCTTAATTAACGTAAAAATAGTGATATCGAAAAAATTCAATTACTGGATTTATTGACTCAACTTTATTGAATTAACGATTAATACACTCAATCATTTAAGAAAAGCAACCCAAGATTTAGACACAAAATAAGCCGATAAAAGACTGACAATAAAACTGATAATAATATCTAAAGGCCAATGAATACCTAAATAAATTCGGCTCCAACAAACCAATAACGCAACAATAAAACAGCAATAATATAATTTTTTAACTTGCTGCTTTGTATTGAAAAAAATCGAAAAAAACAGTGTCCATACAAAAACAGCATGTTGGCTTGGCAACGAACTATTGGTTTCGTGATACAGATAATGGGTTCCAACATCAAGCGCAAAAGGGCGAGGCGAATAAAATAGATGACGTATCACAAAAGAAATCAATAGCGCTAACACTAAACTAACCATAATTTTAACAATCGATTCTCGATAATCGGGCTTCAAAAACCAATAGCCAGCTAACATGATAATTGGAAAAAACATTAAATAATTAGCACAAAAGATTGCAAAATAGATAAAAGATTTTGATGCTTGATCAGAAGCATTAATCAATAAAAAGAGTTTAGTATTAATATCATACCACATGAAAAGTTGAACAGACTGAATTATTCATATCAAAAATGTAACCTATTAACCTTAAAAAAACCTTAATAACCCCTTTAATCTATTTTACATGAGTGACTTATCGTTATATGGGTTTAATTTAAATACTGAAAAGTTAGACATGTTTATTTGTGGTCGATGCCATAATGCAACCAACATCTTGCCAAAAATGAAACCGTAATATCAAGCAACCAACAAATGAAAAAATAAACCAGAATGACAAATAAAAAAATCTCAGTCGGGTAAACCATATTACGATTATTAATTTGTGTTGCCACAAAGGTAAACTCGGCAACACCAACAATGTAGGCCAAAGAAGTATCTTTAATGAGTGAAACCCACTGATTAATAAACGACGGCAACATCATCTTTAATGCTTGTGGTAAAATAATTGCGATAATCACTTGCGCTTTATTCAGCCCCAATGAATAAGCCGCTTGCCACTGATCTTTACCAACTGCATTCATACCGGCATGAACAGAATGCCCAATATAAGCTGCTCCAATTAATGATAAAGCAAAGATCACGGTAGCAATAGCCGGTACATCAACATTAAAAATCACGGGTAATAGAAAATAAGTCCAAAAAATTAACATAATGACTGGAATTGCTCGCAAAAAAGCAAGAAGCGTGATAAGTAACTGACGCACTCCCCCTTTTAGCACGGTTAAACCAACACCGGCTACTATGCCTAAAATAGTTGAAAAAACAATTGCAACAACACTCATTAATAACGTTAAAAACATGCCACCAGGAAAGTTACCCCACATCAGGTAACCCAGATTATTCCAAATAACAGCAAATCCCATAAAATCCATAACTGACTAACCTTTACTTATTTGCAACCGACTTGCTTGATAAATATTGCCAACCGTTCCTACTATTACAATGGCTAAAATATATAACAAGGTTGCAATAGCAAAATCTTGAAACGTCTTTAAGGATTCCGTTTCGACTTGCCGAGAAACATAAGAAAGTTCAAGCACGCCAATAGCCATGGTTAATGATGAATTTTTGATAATATTCATATATTGCCCAATTAATGGCGGAAAAGCGATGCGCACACTTTGTGGTAAAATGATAAACCGCATAGTTTGCCACCACGTTAACCCCAACGCTAAAGACGCTTGTTGTTGTCCCTTCGCCACACCTAAAATACCAGCCCGAAACTCTTCAGCAATAAAAGCACTGGAATAAAACGTTAAAGCAATCAAACCAATAATAAACTCAAAAGAAGGCATTTTTAACGTTAAAAAAAAGAGTTGAATTTGGGGTTCATCAAATAACCACACTTTAAATTCAATTGGTAATAAATTACCGACACCAAAATACCAAAAAAACAGTTGGGGCAGTAAAGGCGAATAACGAAAAATTGCATTATAGAATGTCACCAAACCTTTTATGATTTTGATATGGCTTTGTTGAGCAATCACTAACAAAAAACCCAGCACAGTTGACAATATTATGGTGAATAACGAAATCGCAAGCGTCACTAAAAAACCGTCCCACAACCACCACAAATATCGTGGTTCAAGTAATTGCTCAAACATCTATTTATTGACCTTTACCGATTTTAAAATCACCACGAGGCATTGCTGACGTCGTTTCGGGTCCAAACCAGCGATTATAAATCGTCACCGCTTCACCGTCTGTTTCAAGATTTAACAAGATTTGATTCACTTTATCTTTTAAACGAGTTTCGCCTTTAGGAATGCCAACCGCTTGATATTCTTGGGTAATACTAAAGGGTGAGATTTCAAAAATAGCACGTTGCTCTTCGGGCACATTGGCAAGTAAACCAATTAATTTAGCATCATCTTGCGTAATAGCTTGCACCACCCCATTACGTAAAGCGGCAAACGCAAACGGCGTATCATCATACGAAATTACTTTAGCGGTAGGATATTTTTCACGTAGAGTAATTTCCATTACTGTCCCTTTATCAGCTCCAATACGAAGATTTTTCAAATCATCCGGTGATGTTAATACCCCTTTTTTTGCCACAAATTTTTGTCCGGTAGCAAAATAAGGCAAACTAAAATCAACCGCTTTGGCACGCTCCTCAGTTACGGTGAAATTAGCCACAATTAAATCGGCTTTTTGTGAAGTTAATAATGGTATACGATTGGCAGGATTAGTCGGTACAAGTTCAACCTTTACCTTTAAAGCTTTACCGATTTGATTGGCATAATCCACATCTAACCCGACAATATTATGCGATTTTTCATCAACAAATCCAAAGGGTGGATTACTATCAAATACCGCAATTTTAATTACCCCTTTTTTTTCGATATCATCAAGACGATCAGCATAAACCGAACTTGCGACCAATAATGAACCGATTAATGCAGCTACCGACAGTGACTTAGTAAAAAATTTCATTGTTATTATCCCCCTTTGGACTTAATAGGGTTTTAAGTTTATCAATAAAGTATTGGGGGGATAAATAACGATTATTTAGATGCTTATAACTTAAAGTTATATTTAAAATGTCTTAGTGTAGTGGTTAAGTCAATTAAGGAAAATTATGCACAAGATTCAGATAATTTTTTTGTATCTCAAAAAATTCTAAGATTGAAAATGGTATATTCTTTAGACTATGATTTATATTTATGTATGACTGGAATATATATTATCATTCGACCCCAGCAGGAATCGAACCTGCAACTAGCCCTTAGGAGGGGCTCGTTATATCCATTTAACTATGAGGTCATCGGGGGCGCCCATTTTAATAAATTTAAAAAAATAATACCATTTAAATAATGAAAAATTTTGTATTATGTGTAAACATGATACAATTAAAAAATCAATAATCTGAATTTTGTTTAGTTGAAAATCCTATGAAAAAAAGAATAATTGGTATGCTGTTCTCTGTTATGGCGCTAACAAGTTGCGCTTCATATGATCCTGAAAGCAATTCATACAGTGATCCTTTATCTGGATTCAATAAAGCAATGTTTAATGTTAACTATTATGCATTAGATCCGTATGTTTTGCGTCCAGCAGCTGTCGTTTGGAAAGATTATGTACCAACACCACTTCGTAAAGGTGTCGTGAACTTTTCTTCTAACCTTTCTGAACCTGCTTCGATGGTGAATAATCTTTTACAAGGAAATGTCCACCAAGCCGGAAAACACTTAGCACGATTCTTTTTAAACACTGTTTTTGGTGTTGCAGGATTATTTGATGTTGCCAGTTTAGCTGACCCACAATTACAAAAAGGCAATAGGCATACTTTTGGTGATGTGCTTGGTCACTACGACGTACCGTATGGTCCATATGTGGTTTTACCTTTCTATGGTTCAGCAACGCTTAGAGAGGAAGGCGGTGCCTTAGTTGATACGCTTTATCCACCTTTAGCTTGGTTAAATTGGAAATGGGCATTAGTACGAGGCGTGTTCGACGGTATTGAGGCTCGTGCGGTGGCGATTGAATACGAAGATCTGATTAAAAACAGTGACGATCCTTATAACTTTATGCGTAATGCTTATTTCCAACGAAATGATTTTATTGCTTCTGGTGGTAAAGTCGATGAAAAGAAACAGCAACAACGTGAAGAAAGCATCAATAGTTTTATTAATGATATCGATTCACAATAACTTGTTTTATCATGATTTGTAGATAAAAAAAACCGCTGCTTCAATAGCGGTTTTTTATTTGCCTTTCATTTCAGGTAAATTGTGCCAAAACCGTTTTGGCATCTGTTGACGTTGTAATTTAGGATTTTCTCTTTCTTTGATAGATAAAGCATTAAAGTAACGATGCCATAGGGTTTGAAATAGTTGTTCATCTTTCGTTAAAAACCGTTGATTGACTTTGTTATCTACGATCAACTCCTCATGATCAACAAGTGAAATTTTTTCAAGTCTTTCGAGATCATAAAAGTAGCCATATTTACGTTTTTCATCATAAATCGCCCATTTCTGATCGGCATAACGATCTTTAAAAAAATCTAAGACTAAAGGCAATGCGTTATAGATAGGAGCAATAACCGAAAAATAGATCTTTTCATTTTGTCCGTCATTTGTGTTATCAATTGGGTTTTCAATAGTATTGAAACGAACAAATTGCATTAAATGATGCCGTTCCCGACTTACTTTTTTAGCAATGTCGTGAACAATTAGTACATCAGGATCACCAAAATCCGTTTCAATAGGATGCTTTGATTTGAAAACTTTACAGATATAACGAAAAATAATGAAATCACTTTCTGGTAATTCAGAAAGCCAAACATACTTTAATTGATTAAGCGCAACGTGAGATAACTTTTTGTTCAAAGCTACTTGAACCCGTTCATATTTACTATTACGTACTTCCACATGATGCGTATCGGATACTAACAAAGGCACAAGATCATTATGCGCCAACAAACAATCGGGCATCTTTTTTTGCTCAAACGCATCAAACACTGCGCATAGCAATCCTTCAAAACTTTTATCATATTGAAAAGCTAACATGATTTACCAACCCATCACTAATTGCTGAGGAATATTATCATTTTTGACTTCAAGCAACGGTTTTTCTTGCAAAGAAAGGCGAATATACTGCTCGGATGAGTCTAATAATTTAAATTTTCGCATTTCATGGCAAATAATAAAAAATTGGGCTCTTTTTAGAACAACGCCTATTCGTTTTAAGGCTTCTAAATTTAATTTACGATGTCGCCTTGCTAAAACAATTAATTTTGCCGATTTAACACCAATACCCGGTACCCGTAAAATTTTTTGATAACTATCACGGTTTATATCTACCGGAAAGAATTGGGGATTTCGAATAGCCCACGCCAGTTTAGGATCAACAGTTAAATCAAGATCAGGATATTGATCATTGACAATTTCGTCGACACTAAAATCGTAGAATCGTAATAACCAATCAGCTTGATAAAGGCGATTTTCTCGTACTCTTGGTACTTCTTGCAATACGGGTAATCTTTTATCATAACCATTAACAGGAATAAACCCTGAATAATAAACACGCTTCATGCTTGGTCGTTTATAGAGTTTAGCCGTTAGTTGTAAAATCTGGCTGTCAGTCTCATCTGTCGCCCCAATAATGACTTGAGTGCTCTGCCCTGCTGGTACAAATTTTGGCGTAGATTTAATTTTTTTTCGATCTTCTATGTTTTCAAGTAAGTTTTGATGAATATGGCGCATTGGTTGATAAATGCTTTGATGATCTTTATCGGGCGCTAATAACTTTAGATTTTTTTCTGTCGGGATCTCTAAGTTAACACTCATTCGATCAACCAACAAACCAGCCTGAACAATAAGATCATTACTGGCACCAGGAATGGCTTTCATGTGGATATAGCCATTAAATCCATGTTCATTACGTAATATTTTTACCACTCTAATCATTTTTTCCATCGTATGATCAGGGCTTCTGACAATGCCAGAACTTAAGAAAAGTCCTTCAATATAGTTACGACGATAAAATTCAATGGTTAAATCAGCTAATTCTTTAGGCGTAAATCCAGCTCTGGGAATATCATTGCTTTGGCGATTTATACAATAAGCACAATCAAACATGCAATAGTTGGTTAACAT
Organism: Gilliamella sp. CG22; assembly: GCF_046635725.1. NCBI lineage: Bacteria > Pseudomonadati > Pseudomonadota > Gammaproteobacteria > Orbales > Orbaceae > Gilliamella > Gilliamella sp. CG22. The sequence continues at coordinate 15,972 of NZ_JBIDFK010000005.1, read as the reverse complement.
GATTTTAAGCAAAGAGACACAACGCCCATCAGCAGTGAATGAATGACATATTCCACAACGATGCGCACTGCCAATCCCTTTATTTTTATTAGTTCGAGATGAGCCACTTGAAGCACAAGAAATATCATACTTTGCTGATTCAGCTAATATTTCAAGCTTTGATATCATCTTTTCATTCATTGCTAACCCCTTATACTGTATAAACAAACAGTATTATACTAATCACTTTTTAATTAGCAAGTAAATAAACAATCAGAAAAGTGTAATTTTAGGTACTTAACAAAGTATGAGGTTTATTGTTAATAAAACATAATAATTAATATAATTTAAAGGATAATTGATATATTTTTTACTTTCGAAATTACTCGATTTAATATTATAAATAAAATAGCTTCGTTAGGTATTGTTCAGCTTACAAGTGTACGCTATAATCACATCAATTTTTCTTATGAAGCCAGTTAATTTAGGAGCAGAATATTACATGAAACGAGTTGTTATTACCGGATTAGGTATTCTTTCGAGTATTGGGAACAATACTAAAGAGGTTTTAGAATCATTAAAAGTGGGTCGTAGTGGAATCACTTTTTCTCAAGAAATGAAAGATAGCGGAATGCGAAGCCATGTTTGCGGTAATGTTAAATTAGATACTACTGGACTTATCGATCGCAAAATCGTGCGCTTTATGAATGATGCTTCTATCTATGGTTATCTTGCTCTACAACAAGCTATTGACGATGCAAAATTGACTCCTGAACAAGTCTCAAATCCTCGAACTGGTTTAATTGCGGGCTATGGTGGTTCAACCAAAACTCAATATAACGTCGTTGCAGGTATGAAAGAAAAGGGATTACGTGGCGTAGGGCCTTATGCTGTGACAAAATCAATGTCATCAGCAATTTCAGCTTGTTTAGCAACACCATTTAAAATCAAAGGGATTAGCTATTCTATGACGTCAGCTTGTGCAACGTCTGTACATTGTATTGGTCATGCTGCTGAGCTGATTCAACTCGGTAAACAAGATATTGTTTTTGCCGGTGGTGGTGAAGAACTTTGTTGGGAAATGTCATGTGAATTTGATGCAATGGGTGCGTTATCAACTAAATACAATGATACACCTGAAAAAGCATCTCGTGCTTATGATGCCAACCGTGATGGATTTGTGATTGCCGGCGGTGCTGGTATGGTTGTAGTTGAAGAGTTAGAGCATGCACTTGCTCGTGGTGCCCATATCTATGGTGAACTGGTTGGTTATGCTGCTACATCTGACGGTTATGACATGGTAGCCCCATCTGGTGAAGGTGCAATGCGTTGTATGCAACTTGCGATCCAAGATTTAGATGTGCCTGTAGATTATATCAATACACACGGTACATCAACTCCTGTTGGTGACGTTAAAGAGCTATGGGCTATCAAGCAAGTATTTGGTGATAATATCCCGGCGATTTCATCCACTAAATCAATGACGGGTCACTCGTTAAGTGCGACAGGTGCACAAGAATTAATTTATTCATTATTAATGTTAGAACATGGCTTTATCACGCCAAGTATTAACATTGATGAACTGGATGAAGCCGCTATTGGCATGAACATTATCACTGAACCAACCGAGCGTGAATTAACGACAGTCATGTCGAATAGCTTTGGATTTGGTGGGACTAATGCTTCAATTGTCATGAAAAAATATAAAGCTTAGTCTAGTGTTTTAGTTAAATAAAACCGTTCTCTTTGGAACGGTTTTTTTATTCACGTTCAAAAATATCGCAAACATTCATTTTATAAACATCCTATTTTTCATTGGTTAACTAATTAATGCGTTACGTTAACCTGACTTATTTTTGAATCACATAGTAATCAATAAATTTCGCAGATATTTTTATCTTTTTTACAATACGATGATTTTTAAAGAAAAAATTTTACTTTTCCGATTAGGTTAATCGTATAGATTTCTTCTTAATTATTCTGACTACTTTTATTTCACTTGTTAAATCAAACCTTATGGCAACCATATTAATGGATTGAATAGCAATAACAAAAAGCAGAGCATTGCTCCACTTTTTTAACGTGTTATTTTTTGAATGAATAGCGTTAAAATTGCCGATGCAATCAGTGATAGCACCATAAATAAAAAACCACTTTGGTATCCACCATCTGATTTTTCAATTAAAAAACCGATGATAAAGGGTGAAATAATTCCGGCAACTTGTCCGCCAAAATTAACGATACTGGAAGCTTTACCCATAATGACAGTTGGAATAAGTTGCATTAACATTCCCCAAAAAATAGCAAAGGCAATAAACATAAACAACGCTGAAATACATTGAAAAGCAATGGCTGCATCAAGATTTTCAACGTTAAACATAAGAAATAAAAAACTAGCAGATAAGATTGCGGTAACGCCATAAATAATTTTGAGTCGTTGTACAAATTTATCGGCAAGATAGCCACCGATCAAGGTACCTACTGCACCAAATAAAAATGGGATAGCGGCCCATATCCCAGTCTTAGATAACGATAATCCTCTTGCTTCCAGTAAATAACTGGGTAACCAAGTCGTAAATCCCCAAAAAGTAATATCAAATAAAAACCAAATTAGCGACAGCTTCCATAATAAAGGCATTTTCAACACATCCGCTAGCGACTGGCTATTATTGCGCAAATTGACGTTATGATTAGGGGGATTAAAATTGTCATTGCATTCTTGTAGTTCATGCAGTTCTTCAGGCTTGATTAAGGGATTTTCAGCAGGATGATTCTGTATCAAACGGTAGATAAGATAACCTAATACTAATCCGGGCAGGCTCAACAGAATGAAAACGGCACGCCAACCTAACCATTCGATAATTGTCACCGCAACGATGACCGAAATAGCAGGCCCTAATGTATTGACAGAAGATTGAATCGCAGTGGCTCGACCTCGTTCTTTAGTAGGAAAATAAGTGGCAATGGTTTTCCATGATGAAGCAGGAAACCCGCCTTCTCCTAGACCAAACAGAAATCTGACTAATAACATTAAAGGCAGAATATAGATTAGACCTGTGAAAAAAGTAAAAACTGACCACCAAACGATGGCGAATGCCATGACTTTACGGGATCCAAATCTATCGGATAAATACCCGCCCGGTATTTGAAAAAGGGCATAACCAATAAAAAAAGCACTGATAATTGATGCTTGTTCTATTTTATCCAACCCTAAATCATCACCAATAAAGGGAAGCGATACATTCATCACCATTCGATCGAGAAATGATACTAACCAAGCAGACCATAATAACAACAGGACACTATAACGACCTTTCCACTTTTTAGGATGATATCCCGATGTCGGCTCTTTATTTGTTAAGATACTCATAGAATTTCCTTAAGTATAATTAGGCTATTGTCCTCCATCACTCAAATCAATGAGCAACGAATCACAACGCTTTTAGACGCTAATTTGATAATCTGCTTTTATTGCAACCAATAACAACTAACTTACTTTTCGATATAAATGGTGTATCTAATACTTTTAATAGTTATAAGATCAGCTCACCTTAGTGAGCTTTATAACGATGACGATATATTACGAATTTTGATAAATGTTCCAGGCAGCTTGAAGACCAGCACCTTGTATGGTTTTAAAGCCAAGACGGTTTAACACGGCTTCAAATGCGGTCAAGGTTTGTAAAACACACTGTTTTCTGGCGTTATATCCCATTGTGCCAATGCGCCAAACATTCCCTTTAAGTGGGCCAAAAGATGCCCCTATTTCGATACCGAAATCATTCAGCATTAGGTTACGAACTTGTTGGTCGTCGATATTTTCAGGACGCATAACCCCAACCACATTATTCATTTTGTATTTAAGATCGCCAAAAAGTTTAAGCCCCATCGCTTGCAAACCTGCGACCATTGCCTCGCCATTAATACGATGACGTTCAATAACATTATCTAGTCCTTCTTGTAACACAATACGGGCACACTCTCTTGCAGCGTAAAGCATCGAAGTTGCTTCTGTGTGATGATTAATGCGTTCCGCCCCCCAATAGCGGATGATCATATCGATGTCAAAATAGTTAGAATAGATGATTTCGTCATTGCCACTGGTATCACCCTCTGCACGAATGCCTAATTCAACGCATTTGCGAGCTTGAATAACGTCGACCATCGCAGGACTTAAGGTTAATGGTGCAACACCTGGTGGGCCACTTAAACATTTTTGTAAACTGACTGATACCCCATCGAGTTGCCATTTATCCACTTCCAAAGTATTACCGACGATTGAAGCAGTCGCATCAACATACGACAACACACCATGTCGGCGACAAATTTCACCGATTTTATCAAGCGGTTGAAGTAACGTTGTCGAAGTATCGCCCTGAACACAAAGTAATAATCTCGGTTTCACTTTTTTGATCGCATCTTCAATCACATTAGGATCAAACACTTCACCCCATGGTACTTCAATCGTGTGGACTTGTGCCCGACAACGATGGGCAATCTCGCATAGCAATAATCCAAACCGACCAAAAACCGGTACCAAAACTTTATCACCCGGACGAATAGTTGAGATTAAGACCGCTTCAATTCCTGCTCGTGCTGTGCCATCAATCACAAAAGTTTGCTCATTGGTGGTTTTGAAAATATCTCGATACAGTGCCATTGTTTGATTCATATAATCCGTCATAACTGGATCAAATTGACCAATTAATGGCGCAGCCATAGCACGGGTCACTCTTGGATCGGCATTAATTGGCCCCGGTCCCATGAGTAAACGCATCGGCGGATTAATTTGATCATACTTATCTAGGTCTAACATATTATTTTTCCTTTATTAATATCAAATTTGTTAATTAACAATGTCTACTTTAAGAACGAATTGGATTACCTTTTTTTATCAATATTTTTTAAAAAACGAAGTGCAATAGGATGATGATATTTAAACAAATTGACGATTTCATTCATCACTTTACCCATATTCGATTTTTTCCATGCTAACGAAAGTGGTGAGGGTTTGCGTTCATTAATCACTTTGCATTCAATTAATTCCCCCGTCTCCAAATAGGGTTGACACAAAGAGCGAGGCAAAAATCCAATACCAAGCCCTTTTAAATGACAAGCCAATTTAGTTGAAATATCCGGTACGATGATTTCTGTCTGACTTGGCAATAACCATGCCACACGTTTATTCATGTGAATAGAGGTGTCTTCAACATTGATTGCAGGATATTTACGCAGTGCATCATTTGATAAAGGAGTATCTATACGAGTGATAGGATGATGCTTAGCAGCTACAAATGCCCAAGTTATTTCGCCTAATGGAAAGATATTAATCATATTATCCAGTGATTCCGTGCCTGTTGCCCCAATAGCAAGATGACATTCTCCATGTAACAATGAATCCCACACCCCCATATAAACTTGGCGATTAATCGTAAAATGGGTAAAAGGAAATTTTTCCAGTAGATAATCTAGCAGTTCTGTAATAGCGTCGCTGTCATATAATAGGTTATTAATGGTTAAATTGACTCTACGTTCAACGCCATCACGAATTTGTTGTAACTCTTCGGGCATTGAATTTAACCATAATAACCACTGACTACAATGCTCATAAAGGTGTTGACCGGCAAGCGTAAGTGAAACGGTTCGAGTGGTTCGTTCAAATAGCTGAGTGTTGAGTTCAGCTTCTAATGATTTTATTCGATAGCTAATTGCGGCTGGGGTTTTATATAATAACTTTGCGGCTTTAGAAAAACTGTTACACTCAACAACTTTAGTAAATGTGCGCATGGTTTCTGTATCTAACATACTTCAATCCCTTATGACAAAACGATCGATACCAAGCCAAATACCAAGCAACAGATCAGCCCCTGAAGTATGACCATAATTTGATATCTCAGCCAAAGATCGATGTTGATATTTTTGTTGATTGAGTGCGGTTATAACTTGCAGTACTTGTAATGAAAATCTTCCTTGCAGGGCATGACGTAAAAAAGTCGCACTAATAGTTGTCGTTAAAGAATCAAGATCAAGCTTAAGTATGGCACGTTGTAACAAGTTACATCGACGATAAAAACGCTGATCACTTAATAGTACTGCAATCATGCCAATCAAAATATCATCAAAGCTGGGGGTTAATCCTGCTCCTAGACCAATAAAAGGGGTAATATCATCAGAATATCCATTTAATAATGCGTCAATTATGTCACAAAATTGGCACAATTCAGGCGCCCTTTCTTCAGTAATATTTTGTCTTAACTCGCCAAACAATCCTGTAGGATTATCGATCTGCTTGAATAATTGAGCAACTCCATTTTTATCATAATTGGTAAGCGGATAAGGAAGTAATTGCAAAGAGCAGATGTGTGTTTTCGCACTAATTTGAATATGTCCGATAATTAAGTCACCCGTTGCTAATTGTTCGATTGGTTTATGACGTTGAGTTAGTGTCTGTTTGATCAAATCAAACTGAGCACTTTTTAGTACCCAACCCATTGGCGACAAACCGTGACCATAACGGTGTAAAGTGATAAGTTGCTTTGCATTATTAATCAGATTAATGGTATGTTCATGCAGACTAAATAGTGTTAAATCACTCACAGTAAATGGTACATGGGCACTTTTAAGCAATGGCTTTATAGATTGCGTAATACGTTTTGATGTATGGCAAAGTCCCTGCCGATTAAAATCGGCAGAGAATGGTGAGAGCCATTGCTGATTTTCAGCTTGTTTATCGGTACGATGACAATCTGCAAGTTCCTGATTCATAAATTAGACTTTCAATTTTATCGCTAATGCCTCAAGCGCTTTTTCAAAACAGGCTAACGGCGCACGCACCGTTCCTGCACCAATTTGACCCACACCTGCTTGTTTATGGGCAATTCCTGTATTAATTAAGGGCGTAATACCGGTTTCTACAATCAGACGCAGATCTAATCCCATACAACATCCTTGAAAGTTCCAAGACGGTATTTGTAGTTGCATATTATGTTCTAAAAAGATTTCGCTCATCTCTTCTGATACTTCATATGCAACATCCGCGCCACCTGCGCCAACAAAACGAGTTACCCCTGGTGCAGCAACCATTGCCGCCCCACCAATACCAAATGTTTCCGTAATTGCACTATCACCGATATCGGGGTTCGCATCCTTTTGGGAGTATCCGGTAAAGAAAAGTCCTTGTGGTGTGTTAACGGGTGCAGTAAACCATTCATCACCCAGTCCACTGACTTTAATGCCAAAATCTTTACCATTACGTGTCATCGCAGTAATAATGGTGCCGGCTTGGATCTGTGCTGCGCTATCCATAACTGATTTACAATATGCCATGGCTAAATTCAAAAAGAATTGGTCGGTGACACTTAAAAAATCAAAAATCTTCGCCATTTCTTCTTTACTACGATTAAGCAGAGCTAATTTAGGTGATAAGGTACGAAGTAATAATGCCGATGCAGCAATATTGCGTTGATGAAACTCATCACCCATTGAAATGGCTTGAGCCATCAGCGCGGTTAAGTCGATTCCTTTTTCAAATAATTTTAATGCTTCATTAAGCGCCGGCGCTAATGACGTTTTCATCCAGTGATGACGATTTAACACCTCTTGCCCATAGGCACCAAAACGCATGACTTTTCCAATACCTTCATTCAAATTGCAGTAAGCTCGGTTGCCATGAGTAATATTTTCAACCACAACAACAGGCATATTTGCCGAAGTAATCCCACCCATAGGGCCAACAGCATGAACCGAATGACAAGGTATAAATTCCACTTTACCTGTCGTTAGCAAAGCTAGTGCCTGTTCTTCATTTTGCGCCCAGCCTTCAAATAAACAGGCACCAATGCAGGCACCTTGCATTGGTCCGGTCATGTCCTGCCATTTAATCGGTGGGCCTGCATGTAATAATTTGTAACCTTGTGCCAAAGTCGGGATCGCTTCTTTAGCAGCAATAACACCAACCCAATGCGGTCTTGCCGCTTTAATTATTTCAATAATGGCCTGATTTGCTTCATTAATTGATGAGTTCATTGTTACAACCTCTTAGTTTAATTTTTTCAAAATAGCCGCTAATTTTTGATTGCCACCAGCTATCGGTGCCCATTGATAATGCACCACAGGAATATTTGATGATTGCAGATCTTCAGCAAAACTCCGCAAACCGGCATTAATCACACTGATATGCTCAAGTAAAGGGTAAGGTTTTAAGCAATCAATTTTAATTGCTGGCGTAATTAATTTTGTGGCTAATAAAATGGCTTCGGGTAAATTATCCATTACGGTAATACCTGCCGATTGAAGTGCTGCAATTTGCTTACTACGACATTGTGGATCGGATTCAGATCCTGTCACCGTGGCAATAGCAATTAAGGGATGATGAGAAGATCGTTTAGCGATAGCCTTGTTGTAACCTGAGATTATTGATTCAGCCGGATTCGCATTTGCGCCATAACCTATGACCAGATCAAGCAACAATACCCCCATCCCTGTTTGCTCGCCCAATTGTGCTATTGCATGTTCACGTATGGATGGGTCAATCATGGGATGTGGGCGTCCAACGGTATAAAAGTCATCGCCCAGATCGATAATTTTATGACCTTGCTGATCGAACATGATGCCTTTGTCGTGGTTATCACTGAGCAAAAGATTGAGTTGATTAGCCAGCAACATTGCGGCTTCCGATGCTAATGTACCACCGGTATATAATCCCATAATGGTTTGATGATCCACACTAGGCAACGTGCTCATCGCACTTTCAACTTTGGCTAATAAACAAGCTAATCTAGCTGCTTCATCTAACGTGCTGGCAAAAAAAATATTATCGTCTTGCCGTTTATCAATACGGGAACCTAAAAAGAGCGCCACAATAGGTTTAGCTATTTGCTTCATTGCATTAATCACTTTTATACGGACACTTTCAGCTGGCGGTTTGGAAATAAAAGTAATGACTTGCGTTTGCTTATCAGCCGCTAGCATAGTTAATGCGGTTAATGCGCTAATCCCCCCTACTGCTTGCGATAAATCACGTCCGCCAAGTCCAATTGCTTGTGTAATTCCCTGATTGAGTAATGCAATTTGTGAAATCACTTCTTGAATGCCGGTTCCCGATGCCCCAATCACCCCAATGTTACCCTTAGGTATCACGTTAGAAAATGCCAATGGCGCCCCAGCGATGATTGCCGTTCCACAATCCGGCCCCATGACAATAAGATCTTTTGCTGCTGCGCTTTTTTTCAAACGGATTTCATCTTCAAGCGACACATTATCGGAAAATATCATGACATTTTTATTTTCATTTAATGCTTGTTCTGCCAATTCTGCCGCATATTCACCGGCAATTGAAATAAGCACCAAATTAGCATCAGGGAGTTTTCGATTAGCGGTTGCAAAACGCCTTGCTTTAAGTAATTTACTGCCCCCTTGCTGTTGCTGAGCAATATTTTTTAAAGCCTCTTCAAGTTGTGAACGAATTAAATCTATGGCATCGCTAGCATCATCATGCGTTTTAATTGCTACACAGATATCATTAGGCGTTGCTTGATTGAAAGTATCACTCCAAAATCCCGTGGCGACAAGCAATGATTTATTGGCTGGTGTTCCCATCATAACGGAAACTTCATCGACTTCTTCAAGGTTACTCAGCTTTTTAGATATCAACATGAGGCTAACAGAATCCTGAAAACTACCTTTTTTTATGAAAGATTGAATCATGAGAATTGGACCTCTCAGTTATTAAATTATTGTAATAAATGCTGTAATGGTAATTGGAAATAAATAGATATGCGCTTGCTAGATGTTAAAAGACATTTTCATTGACGCGATAAATTATCCTACTCAGTCATACCCTACTATCCGCTTTGAATCTTTTTTACAACAACAATATTGCGTTAACCTATTAAATCTAACTATCAGACTATATTTATATATTACGTAAAAAAAGCGGAATAAATAGGTCATAAGTCACAAAACAATCATCTACATCATTAAATAAATATGAATATAATCATGAAGATAAATTATTATTAAAAAATTTTTTATAATAATAACCCATTAATTTAATTAAATTTTATAAATCTAAAATAGTTAGTTTGATCACATTATTCTCTGCTATTAATAGATAGTCTAAACGGCAAATAAACAATTATCGAATCTGTTCAAGATTTAAAAACCTAATTAAAAACGGGTAGTTAAAAAAAGTTAAAGCAATTTTTCTAAACGAATGGTTAATGACAGGTAAACGCTTATGAATATCTTGTATGATGATGTGGCTAATGCAGTTAAATGGATATCAAGTTTTGGCGGGCTTGAGCAAGGCGGAACCACCCGACTGCTATATACACCAGAATGGCTGGCCGCCCAAAATGCCTTAAAAGACAGAATGACGCAAATCGGTATGGAAAGCGACTTTGATGAAATAGGCAATCTTTATGGACGATTCAAAGGTAGCAAATATCCGGATGAAGTCATTATGTCTGGGTCGCATGTTGATACCGTTATTAACGGTGGCAAACTTGATGGGCAACTTGGTATTATTGCTGCGTTACTTGCCATGCAATACTTACATCAACATTATGGTCAACCGTTACGAACTCTAGAACTCATCTCAATAGCAGAAGAAGAAGGTAGCCGTTTTCCGTATGTTTTTTGGGGAAGTAAAAATGTGTTTGCCATTGCCGATCATCGTGATGTTAATGACATTGAAGATAGTGACGGAATCAAATTTGTTGATGCCATGAAAGCATGTGGATTTAATTTCAAAACTCAGCCTGCACGCAACGACATTAAAGCTTTTCTAGAAATTCATATCGAACAAGGTGGCGTGCTTGAAAAAGAACAAAAAAGTATCGGTGTGGTGACAAGCATAGTTGGTCAGCGCCGTTATAACATCCGCTTAATTGGCGAAGCTAACCATGCCGGCACAACACCAATGGGTTATCGTAAAGACGCAGTTTATGCCTTTAGTCAAATCTGTTATCAATCAATTAATAAAGCCTTAAAAGTGGGTGATCCCTTAGTCCTGACTTTTGGGCACGTTGAACCTAAACCGAATGTTGTAAACGTCGTGCCGGGTGAAGTGCTATTCACGATGGATTGTCGACATACCAATAAAGCGGAACTCGTCGCCTTCACCGAAGAGATTGAAGCGGATATGATTCGCATCGCCCATCAACTTAATCTTGAGATCGAAATCAATCGCTGGATGGATGAAGATCCCATTCCTATGAACACTAAATTAATTGATCTGCTAGAAGAAATTTGTGATCAAGAAGGATTAAGTTATCGGGTAATGCATAGCGGTGCAGGCCATGACTCACAGATTTTCGCGCCTCGTGTTCCAACAGCAATGCTATTTGTGCCGAGTATAAAAGGCATTAGTCACAATATTGCCGAAGATACCAAAACCGAAGATTTAGTTGAAGGCATTAAAGCGCTCACTTATGCCCTATATAAACTAGCTTATCAAGAGTAAGAGGAATCAATATGACCACGACAGAAAAAACAGGCGGTATTCAATATTGGCATAAAATCGTCGTATTATTATGTCTGGGTTGGACAGTGATGTGGATCTATCGCCCTGTGCTAACCGCTATCTTTCCTGAAGTTCAACAAACTATAGGCCCTCAATCCAATACGGAACTTGGACTTATTGCAAGTTGCTATTTTTTTGCTTACACCGCAATGCAAATTCCGGCTGGCATTCTTGTCGATCGATTCGGTAAAAAAGCCGTGGTGATTCCGGGATTTTTACTCTTTACCATAGCGGCATTAATCATTGGTAATGCACATTCAATTATGATGATTTATGTCGGTAGCTTATTGGCTGGATTAGGATGTGGCTCTTATTATGGATCAGCTTGGTCGCTTTCTGCTGAAAACATTCCTTCGCAACATCGCGGTTTTGCTTCTGCCATTATTAATACTGGTTCAGCATTAGGAATGGGGATCAGTCTGCTTGCCACCAGCTTTTTGGTCAAATCATGGGGAATGCCTTGGGAGTATATGCTATATATCATTGCAGCCTTATTACTTTGTTTAGTGGCAGGGTTTGCCCTGATTATTAAGGAAACGCCAAAACAAAAACAAAATCAAAGTCAATCATCGTCAGCAAAAGAAGCGGTCACATCCGCTGACGAACCGAACGCCAAACACCGATTTTTTAGTAGTCAAATGGTGGCTTCTTATATTATGTATTTTGCAACCTGCTATGGGTATTACATGATAGTTAGTTGGTTACCTAACTTTCTCGAAACCGAGCGTGGCTTTACGGGTGGAAACATTGGATCTGCATCGTCTTTGGTTGCCTTTGCTGCCATACCCGGGGCGTTAATCATCAGTAAAATATCAGATAAATACCAAAATAAACGGCTGTTTTTCATTATTGTACTTGAGTTAATTGCAGCAGCGACCCTGTTAACGACCGTACAAGCAACAACCATTACGTTATTGCTAGGTGGGCTCATTTTTTATGGACTGTTTGGTAAATTGGCGGTAGAGCCTATCCTCATCTCACACGTGGCTGATACAGCACCGAAAACAAATTATGGCACTTCGTTTGGGGTATTTAACTTTTTTGGTATGAGCTCATCGGTAATTGCACCGCCATTAACCGGTTATTTAGCTGATTTAACCGGAACAAAAATGACAGGATTTTACGTTGCAATTGGCATTTTAATTATCGCTACCTTGCTCTTTTTCCTGATCAACATGCGTAAACATATCACCAATTAACAAATCAATCATTGCCGATCCATTGCGGTAGTCGGCAATAACTATATTGCTTTAAAACGATGCTGTTTTACAGGCTAGTTGCCTTTTACCCTAAAAAAACGAACAGCAAAGTATAAGATTATTATTTTTCAAGGAGATAAATATGGGGTACTTCAATCACAATACCGGTTATCCAAAAGATTTGCTGGCTTCCAGAGCCATCATCAAACGCCAAAATTATGCGCTTATTCCGCCTGATGGATTAGTCAAAAATGTCATTCCGGGATTCGAAAATTGTGATATCACTATCTTATCGACACCTAAGTTAGGTGCATCCTTCGTAGATTATCTTGTCACCATGCATCAAGATGCAAAAAATGTACAAGGTTTTGGCAGTGAAGGGATTGAACTTTTTGTTTATGTCATTAGTGGAGATATTACCGCCACCGCAGATAGTCAATCGTTTAGATTAAAGACTGGTGGCTATTTATATTGTCCTGCTGGGGTAAAATTATATCTACACAATCATGCCGAAAGTTCACGATTATTTCTCTACAAAAGACGTTATATCCCCTTAGCAGATTATCAAACTCGCATTATTTCCAATCACGTTCAGCAGTTAGAAAGCTTAAATTATGAAAATATGGATAACGTATTTATCCAAGACTTATTACCTAAAGAACTTGGATTTGATATGAATTTCCATATTTTAACCTTCAATCCCGGCGCCAGTCATGGTTACATTGAAACCCATGTCCAAGAACATGGTGCTTATCTGCTAAGTGGTGAAGGGATGTACCTACTTGATAATGAATGGATCCCCGTTAAAAAAGATGACTATATTTTTATGGGTGCCTATGCCTTACAAGCCTGTTATGCCGTTGGTAAAGTGCCTTTAAGTTATATCTATTCTAAAGATTGTCATCGAGACGTTGCTATCTAATCAATCGATAATAAGACAACGTAAACTTAAAAACGGATAAATCCAATAACTTTAACAAATGATCAAGGAAACCATATGGAACTGATTGTCATTGCTTTAGGTGGTAATGCAATTGCCAAACGTAATGAACCTTTATCGGTTGAGAATCAATATCAAAATATTCATTCTACAACCAAATTAATTGCTAAATTAGCAGGTAAATATCGATTAGTCATTGTACATGGTAATGGTCCGCAAGTGGGACTTTTAGCCTTGCAAAATGCAGCTTATTCAAAGGTACCGGCTTATCCGCTTGATATATTAGTTGCGCAAACTCAAGGCATGCTAGGATATATGATAGGTCAAAGTTTACAGCAACAACCTAATGTTACCCAGGTGGTCACGTTACTTACGCAAGTGGAAGTTGATAAATCTGATCCTTCGTTTACTCACCCGACAAAATTTATCGGGCCGGTCTATCCACCCGAACAACAAAATCAACTCAAACAACAATATGGTTGGATATTTAAACAAGACGGTCAATACATTCGACGGGTAGTCCCCTCCCCTAAACCAAAAAAAATTTTGGAAATTGCAACCATTCAAAAATTGCTGAATAACAATACTATCGTGATCTGTAATGGGGGTGGTGGTATTCCTGTTATCAGCATTGATCATGGCTACCAAGGAGTGGAAGCGGTCATTGATAAAGATCTGTCTGCTGCGCAATTAGCCATACAGCTACAAGCTGATCACCTAATGATATTAACCGATGCTAATGCCGTTTATGAAAACTGGGGGACACCACAACAAAAAGCACTTGATCATGTTGATACTGAACGCCTAAAACCGCTTGCTATCGATGATGGTGCTATTGGCCCTAAAGTCAAATCCGTCATTGAATTTGTCGAAAAAACAGGGAATACAGCTTATATCGGTACCCTAACAGATATTGAATCCTTATTAAAAGGTCAAAAAGGTACCGTAATAAAAAAGCATTCCGTGAATAAATAGAATCCATTCAGAGGAGTACAAACATGAGAGTAGACCGAAAAACATTACATAATTTAATTGCGAAAAAACTACATAAAGCAGGATTAAGCAAAGAACATGCTGATATTGCTGCCGATGCACTAGCCTTTGCTGATGCAAGGGGAATACACTCACATGGAGCGGTAAGAGTTGAATACTATTCTGAGCGGATAGCCAAAGGCGGCATGACCACAAATCCCAATATGACCTATAAAGAAACCGGGCCAGCTAGTGCGATTCTCGATTTTGATAATGGATGTGGTTTGGTTGGCGCAAAAATTGGTATGGATAAAGCGATTGAACTAGCCCAAAAAAATGGCGTTGCCGTTGTCGGTATTCGACGCATGTCACACAGTGGTTCATTATGTTATTTTACCGAAATGGCAGCCGCTCATAATCTTATTGCTATCTCAATGTGTCAATCTGATCCGATGGCGGTACCTTTTGGCGGTGCCGAAGAATTTTTTGGCACTAATCCTATCGCCTTTGCCGCCCCTTCTGCTGATGAAAGAGTCGTATCATTTGATATGGCAACGACTGTACAAGCTTGGGGTAAAGTATTGTATGCTCGCTCTAAAGGTGCAGCAATCCCCCCTACTTGGGCTGTTGATGAGCAAGGTGAAGCCACTACCGATCCTTATAAAGTCAATGCCTTATTACCTATTGCAGATGCAAAAGGATATGGATTAATGATGATGGTTGATGTGTTATCTGGAATTTTGCTTGGTGTACCATTTGGTAAAAACGTGTCTTCGATGTATGCCGATTTATCCAAAGGACGTGATCTAGGGCATTTACATATTGTCATTAACCCAGAATACTTTGTTGGGCTTGAAGTATTCAAAAAAAGCATGTCTGCGATGTTAGATCAATTGAAACAGGTAAAACCCGCAAAAGGCAATAGTGAAGTATTCTTCCCTGGTGAAAGAGGAAAAAAACGGGAAGCAGATTATATTAAAAATGGGATCGAAATCGTGGATGATATTTATCAATATTTGATTAGCGATGATGTTCACTATGATCGTTACGATCACAAAAATAAATTTGCAGAATAAAAAGGGTTAATCATTAAGAGTGATTACAAGCTAAAAATAACCTTTTATTGTTGCATCAAAATAGTTAATTATAGAATTTATTGATTTTGTTGATGATGTATCCCTGTGTATACAGGGAACTCGTCTTTAGCAAAGCGTTAATATTTTTTCTTGTTCTAAGCCTTGTTTTATTGATTCTTGTTCGCTTGCGTCCATCTTACTAACGTATGCATCACGTTTTGCTTCATCGCCGTCTTTTATATAACCCAAATAGTTTTCCGCATCATCGGTCATTTCACTGTT